>JAHJDU010000569.1 GCA_018812385.1 Pseudomonadota bacterium | reverse complement strand
TATGGATAACCTGAAGGTCACACGTAATTTTTCAATTGCTGTGAGATATTTATATGATCGATGTGAACAAGCGTAAAGCAATTTTTCTTCTTCATAACCTGAAGGTCACACGTAATGAAGGCATAGGTGTCCGTGAAATATCCCGCACACTTCGGGTCAGCACCAATACTGTCAGCAGTATTATTGACCAGAAGGGCCAGCTTCCAGAAACAATAAGGCAGGACAAAATAAATGTTGATCCTGAACTTCTCAGAAATCTTCATACAAAATGTGATGGTTATGTTCAAAGAATCCATGAAATTCTTACTGAAGAGGAGGATCTCTCTATTGGATATTCCACATTGACACGCAATATACGCGAGTTGGATCTTGGGCAATCAAAAAATCAACGCTGTGACCAGAAACCAGATGAACCCGGGGCAGAAATGCAGCATGATACAAGTCCTTATACCGTAAAATTTGGAACAAACCTGGTCAAGATCGTTGGCAGCGTTATCTATATGAGATACTCAAAGATGCGGTATTTAAAATTTTATCGTTCATTCAATCGATTTGCCATGAAGTGTTTTATTCATGAAGCACTGACCTTCTGGGGTTATGCTGCACCCGTCTGTATTATTGATAACACCAATCTTGCCCGCCTTCGAGGAACCGGTAAAAATGCAGTCATGGCACCAGAGATGAAGCAATTTGCTAAACAATATGGATTTGAATTTGCCTGTCATGAAGTTGGCCATGCCAACAGAAAAGCCGGTAATGAACGCAGCTTTTACACGGTAGAAACCAATTTTTTTCCTGGTCGCACGTATGAAACCCTGGAAGACATGAACCAACAGGCATTTGACTGGGCAACCATCAGAATGCCCAACAGACCAGTAAGCAAAACCAAACTAATCCCGGCCAAGGCTTTTGAGTTTGAACAAGGATTTCTTAAAAAACTGCCTGCCTATGTCACGCCTCCTTATATTGCCCATGAAAGAGGAACGGATCAGTATGGATATGCTGCTGTTGATGCGAACTATTACTGGGTGCCGGGAAAAACACGGTTTGATGTAAAAGTCCTGCAGTTCTGTGATCGTGTGGAGATCTATCATAAGAGAAAAAAATTGGCGGAGTATGAATTGCCACCTGCTGGTGTTAAGAATCAAAAATTTAGTCCAAAGGGCAAGCCTGCGCCAAGGTTCCAGCCAAACAATCGGAAAAAGCCCACAGCAGAAGAAGAAAAACTTCTTCGATCAGCAGCCCCTGAAGTGAATGATTATCTTAATTTTGTCCTTACACTAAACAACCACCGGCTTGAAGCCGGTGGTTGTTTAGTTTTCAATGCAGCAATTCTCGGTGAGTATTTTTTCCCTGAATCAGTAGGATTTTTCATTAAAAATTAAATATTTTTTTCGTAAAAAATTGCTCCGATATCACGTAAGTTATTGATATTAAAGGAAATAAAAAAATCTAGACTTTGTCTTAAAAATATTGTATAGTTTCAGCATGTTACAATACTACAAGGCAAATGACTGTGCATATTAAAAAACACCTGGGCTTCACAGGCCTGATAAAAATGCTATCAAAACGATTCCTTCAAGTCGAAGATAGCCGTGATCCAGGCAAGACAGAATATAGGCTGCATGATTTTTTCATGACCGGCTTTGCCATGATGTATTTTCAGGACCCATCACTACTTACTTTTCAGCGCAGATTACAAAAAGCCTGGAATTTGAACAATTTGAAGACTATGTTTAATATAGAATCAATTCCCAGAGATACCCAGCTCAGGGATATACTGGATGAAGCGCCAACAGATGAGCCTGAAGCAATTTTCTCAGATTATTTGCACCAGCTTCAAAGGAGCAAACAGCTTGAATCGTATCAATTTCTCAATGGCACGTATCTTATTCCTATAGATGGTTCTGAATATTTTTCATCTAAAAAACTTAGTTGTTCAGGGTGTCTTACAAAAAAGTCCAAGGGAAAAATTCGATATCACCATCAAATTCTTCAAGCTGTGATCGTTCATCCAGATATGAAACAGGTATTACCACTTGCACCCGAACCGATTCAAAACAAAGATGGTTCAAGCAAACAGGATTGTGAAATCAATGCCGGTAAAAGGATCATCGCAAAAATAAGGAAAGCCCATCCCAGATTAAAAATCACCATTACCGGGGATGGCCTGTATTCAAAACAGCCATTTATTAATGAATTAAAAAAAGCTGGCATGTCCTATATCCTTGTAGCCAAGCCAACAGATCACAAAGTTCTGTTTGAATGGGTTGATGAACTCACCGGGCTTGGTGATGGCTTCAAACTTGAAATAAAAGCACCTAAAGGGACAAGGCATGTTTATGAATGGATCAACCAGGTTCCCTTAAACGGAACAGCGGATGCTGACGAAGTAAATTTTTTCCAATTTCAGATAATAAACAAGGATAATAAAACCACCTATAAAAACAGCTGGGTAACAGATGTAAACATTAACAAAGGCAATATCAAGGATCTTGTCAAAGGTGGGCGTGCTCGATGGAAAGTCGAGAATGAGACGTTCAATACTCTAAAAAATCAAGGGTACCATATCGACAGGCTGTTACGGAACTAAATAAAGCCATAACTACTTGAAATAATATAAAATATTTTAATTATGAGTTGCTTTTTGTTGCGACAAATGCTATAGTATTTTCCAACTATTTATGGAGAATTCTATGCCCAAATTCAAAGCCGGTGAGTCAAGAAATCAAATGGTATTATTTCCTGAAACCATCAATGAGTATATTCCTGAAGGCCATTTAGCAAAGCTTGTATTGTTAATCGTTTCAAGTCTGAATATAGATACAATTATTTCAAAATTCAGTAATGTCGGCCAAAGAGCATTTTCTCCAAGAACATTACTCTCAATTCTTTTTTATGGGTATTCAGTTGGGATAAGGAGCTCTCGCAAATTATCAAAGGCGTGTGAAGAGAGAGTGGATTTCATGTATTTGACAGGGAAGCTTCGTCCCAGCCATAAGACAATCAGTGAATTCAGAAGAGAAAATTTATCGGAATTATCAGAATTGTTTCAAGAGATCATTTTAATAGGGATAAAGCTTGAGCTTGTAACAATTGGGAATATAAAACTTTCAATAGACGGTACAAAAATCAGAGCAAATGCATCCGGCAAACTGAGCAAGGATGAAAAAGGATTGGAAAAACTATTATTAGACGTAAAAGAAAAAGTTGCCTGTATATTGAAAGAAGCTGAAGAGATTGATCAGAAAGAAAATTTGGAATTTGGTGACAGGCGTGGCGACGAGCTTCCGAAAGAATTAAAACAATTGGAAATCAGAAAAGAGAAGATAAAGAGTGCCATACAAGAACTACAAAAAGAAAAAGCTGAATTGAAAAATGAGCTCATTGAAAAAAAGAATAAGACCGGCAAAAAAGGCACTCTCAGCAAAACCGAAGAAAAAAAGATTAAAAACAGAAAAATCAACATTACCGACCATGATGCCAGGTATATGAAGGAACGCAACGGATGCATCAGGACCAATTATAATGCACAGGCCAGTGTTGATGAAAAAAATCAATTTACGTGTGACCTTCAGGTTTATTGTAGCCTGTGATGTGACAACTGAGTGTAATGATAAAAAACAATTGGTCCCTATGGTTAGCCAATCTGAGGAAAACCTGGGAGTCTCAATTGATATTTGTAAGGCTGACAGCGGATACCACAGCGGGGACAATCTTGCAAAAATATCAGAAAATCAGATGGAAGCTTTAATAGATGACCCCGCCAAACAAAGAGTTGATAATGATAATTTCAAATACGATAAGGTGAATTTCAAGTATAATGCAGAGACCGACTTCTACATCTGTCCTGAAGGAAAAGAGCTACGCTTAAGTTCAAGCACGGAAGAGAAAAGCATCTATAAATGCGAAGAGTGCCTGAAATGTCCTGTAAAATCAGAATGCACAAAAAAAGCCAAATACAAACAGTTGTCCCGTGGCAAGCATGAAAACCTGATTGAAAAAAACAGGGAGAAACTGATAAGTGATGAAGGGCGCAAAGAATATCAAAAAAGGATGCATACGGTTGAACCGGTTTTTGGAAATATAAAGTTCAATCTGGGCTTCAGGCAATTTTTAGTACGAGGTACCACAAAGGTAAAAGGTGAATTTAATCTGATGTGTATTGCACACAATATAAAAAAGATAGCAACCTATTGCAGCAAACATGCCGTTAATCTTGATGCATGCCTGGTATAAGATCCAGGTATGCCGGTTATGACATAAAAAATTCAACTTTTCCTACAGCACCCGGTTTTCAGTAAGTAAATCAGTTGCCATATCGGCTCTTTCATTATTAATAACATTTTAAGTGCCGAGGAGGGGAAAGGATGAAAAAGGTTTCTGGAGTTTTATATATTGAGACCATGGGGGAATTTTTAGATTATTTGATTCGGTAACAGCCTGTCGAGCATAATTATGGTCATGGCAAGAAGAACCTGTCGATGACATTTTTTATGTTAAACCTGCTTGCTTTTTATACCCACCAGGTTCTTGAGTTGACTGATTTGCTTTATCAAAAATGCAGACAGGATTTTAGTTCCCGCAAAGAGTTCTGGAACCAGATTCGCTGTACATTCAGATTTATGGTATTCGAAAGCTGGGAAACAATGATAGAAAAGATAATCGGTCCACCTGATTTTATGCCGCCATAATATGACCATATCCAATTAAAAAACTATTTTAAACTCCATCCATCATTAGATGGACATCTGTTTTCAAAAGATAGGCAGAAGCTGTCTTTTGAAAACAATTCATGCATTTCCCCCCATTTTTTATCAATTCCCCTGATTATTACGCTGCTAATCTTGAAGGTGTTATGCTCCATTGCCGAAAATAGGTGAATCAAACTTGAAAAAAATATATGACCGAGAATTGCTGTAAAAAAATTGACTGC
>JAHJDU010000568.1 GCA_018812385.1 Pseudomonadota bacterium | reverse complement strand
TGTAAAATAATCCATCAAATAACACACAATGACAAGCAAAAAATGTGGGGATGACAACATTATTTTTAGGGAAGGTCAGATATATGAGAATTGTAACCCGGCCGGATTTTGATGGAATTGTCTGTGCGGTGCTGCTTTGCCGGGCTGAAAACATTGACACGGATATAAAATGGGTTGAGCCTAATGAAATCCAAAAGGGAAAAGCCAATATTTTAAAAGGCGATATCATGGCAAATCTCCCCTATTCACCCAATTGCTCCCTATGGTTTGATCACCACATCTCCAACAAGCCCAGGGGGGATTTTCAAGGCGCATTTGACATCGCCCCGTCAGCTGCCCGGGTCATTTACGAGTATTATAAAGAAAAGGGGTTGCTTGACAATCAATATGATGAACTGGTCTTTAATACAGACATCATAGACGCTGCCGATTTAACCCGGGATCAGGTACAACACCCTGAAAACTACCCTTATATTATTTTATCCATGACCATAAAAAACCAGGATTATAAAGACCTGCCCTATTGGAATAAGCTGGTCGATCTCTTAAAGGAGACGGGCATTGACCATATTCTTGAAGATCCGGAAATAAAAAGCCGCTGTGAAAAGGTTATTGACGAAAATATTGCCTATGAAAAATATTTAATTGACCACACAAAAATACGTCATAACATATCAATTACCGATTTCAGGAATCTTGACATTGTACCCGAAGGCAACAGGTTTTTAACCTATTCACTTTTCCCGGAATGCCATGCCAGTATCAAAATCAGATTTGATGGCCCTGAACAAAATTATGTACTGCTCAGTATCGGCCGCAATATTTTTAACAAACAATGTCATGTCAACATTGGAAATCTTCTGGCCCAATTTGGCGGAGGCGGCCATGCCGGTGCCGGGGGCTGCACTTTAAAAGCCCAAACAGCTGATAATGCCATTGACCAAATTCTGGACATTTTGTTTCAAAACAAAAAAGAAATTTAAACTTTACTTTTAACACTGGCAATTTTTTACAATAGTATCAATTATCTTATATGAATATATCCGTCAGCATGGAAGGATTGACAAAAAAAGTCAGGGTTTTTAAAATCATCCCTACCATAAGGGGTTTTTTTGGAAAAAATGGAAAAGATCAGGAATGATATTTATGAAAACACAAAAAATAATTGATCATATTGTACAGTGGCTGGATGTCTATCTTGACAAATCCGGTTTAACAGGATTTGTCATTGGCGTTTCAGGGGGCATAGATTCTGCTGTTACATCATGCCTTTGTGCTAAAACGGGTAAGCCTGTCCTTGCGCTTAACATGCCCATTTACCAGGCAAAAGACCAGGTATCCAGGTCTCTTGCCCATATTGAATGGCTTAAAAAAAAATTTGATAATGTAAAAGGCTATGATGTTGATCTTTCTACTGTTTTTGATCAAATTAAGGACAGTTTTCCCTATCATATTCAAGATGGCATGACCATGGCTAACACGCGTTCCAGGCTTCGCATGCTGACCTTGTATGCCTTTGCTTCCAGCCAGAAGATGCTGGTGGCAGGAACAGGGAATAAAGTTGAAGATTTCGGGGTTGGTTTTTATACCAAGTACGGAGATGGCGGTGTGGATCTTTCCCCCATTGCTGACCTTATGAAAACACAAGTCTATGCCCTGGGAAAAGACTTGGGCATTATAGAAGAAATCCTGACAGCAGCCCCGACAGATGGCTTGTGGGAAGACAACCGAACCGATGAAAGCCAGATTGGTGCGACCTATGCAGAATTGGAATGGGCTATGCAATATCTGGATTCTCCCCCAAAAGATCCCTTGAATGAAAGGCAAAAAAAAGTTGTTTCCATTTATAAAAAATTTCATATTGCCAATAAGCATAAAATGGATCCCATACCAGTTTGCCGCATTCCTGAGAATTTAAGATAATAATCAACAGGTCATTTTATAAAGGAATGATGAATACTGGAAAAAACCGCCAGCCTATTTGATATTTGCATGTTCATGCTTTAAGAATTTTTTTTTATTCTCCTGATCAAAGCCTCACGGAAGCAGGAGGCAACATAAAAAACCCAGTATAGAGGATATGCAGACAATCAGGAAAATGGATGAGACGCCTTTTAAGACAGCTTCTTGAAGAACCTGCCTTGCACTCTGGGTTATCA
>JAHJDU010000567.1 GCA_018812385.1 Pseudomonadota bacterium | reverse complement strand
TTCAGCTTGGAAGGCTGAAGCTCTACCAACTGAGCTACTCCCGCGGATAAAGAAACTAAATTAGCTAATCAACCCATATTAGCCATGTAGTAACGATCCACCAAAAACAATACTTTATGATCTCCTACACAACACACTGGTGGTGGGGGGAGGATTTGAACCTCCGAAGGCTGAGCCGTCAGATTTACAGTCTGATCCCTTTGACCACTCGGGAACCCCACCAATTTATTTTGGAGCCGATACCCCGAATCGAACGGAGGACATTCTCATTACAAGTGAGATGCTCTACCAACTGAGCTATATCGGCTCATCTTAGGCCGCAACATTTTGTTACGACAAAAAGACCGAAAGATAATAGCAGAACAAAATAAGATAATCAACTCTAAATTTCAAATATTTTTAAGTATTGGGCTTCAAATATTAATTATACCCTAAATTCTCTTTTTTTTACTCTGATTTACTTTCTTTATTATTTGAATCTAATCCAAGCAATATCCAATTGCATGCTGCCTTGAATAATCTTCATAAAAACAGAACACTAAAATCAAATAACTTTTTATTATACACAAATAAAATAAAAGATACAAGAACTTTTTACCGGTTATAAAACAAAAACCCCGCCAAACCAAAATTAAAAGATATATATCCTTGACAAGTTTTGCCTAATTTTATAATTAATCCATCAAAACATATTAACGTAACCATCAAGGAAAAAATGTTTAAAACCAAGCTTGCTTTATTCTTAATGATTGTCTGGATCACTGCAGGTTGTCAACACGCATACAATAATACCGCCTCCAACCCTTACAATAAAGCCCAAACACCTACCTTGGAAACGCCGGAGCCTGGCAATCTCCCTGTACTTTCTAATTCAAACAACAAAAACGGGGTGACTGCCACCCAGGAAGAAGCCACTAACTCAGAAGAGACCGCCACTATTTCAAATCCTTTTTTATCAACTCCTGACAAAACAGATTTATTAGCATCCGACGTTGAAAAGGAATCATACAAGCAAAATCAAAAATCTGAAAAACACGATCAGGGATCCGAGCTCACGAACCAGGAGAAAATCGACCAGGCACTTGAGCTTTGTGATTATGCCCAGCAGATGTGGGAAAAAGGCAAATTAGATGACGCGCTTACCAACCTTGACTCTGCTTATTCTACTATTCTTGAAATTGATGCAGAGATTCATTCTGAATTTAATCAGCAAAAAGAAGATATTCGATACCTGATATCAAAACGAATTCTTGAAATTTATGCATCCCGCCAGATAGTGGTAAACGGGTTACACAATGAAATACCCATCACGCTGAATAACCATGTACAAAATGAAATAAAAAGGCTAACCGGACCTGAACGTAAATTCTTTATACAATCCCTTGAAAGATCTGAAAGGTTTAGGCCTTTTATACTTTCTGAATTAAAAAAAGCTGGCCTGCCCGAAGAGATATCCTGGTTGCCCTTAATTGAAAGCGGCTTTAAAATCAGGGCTCTATCCCCTGCCAGGGCTCTGGGTTTATGGCAGTTTATCCCTTCCACCGGGTACAAATTCGGATTAACCCGCAACTATTATATTGATGAACGCCTTGACCCTCACAAGTCGACCATGGCCGCTATTAGTTATCTAAAAGAGCTTCACAACCTTTTCGGAGACTGGACAACAGCCCTTGCTGCATATAATTGTGGTGAGAATAGAGTATTAAGAACCATCCGAAAACAAAGTATTAACTATCTTGATAATTTCTGGGATCTTTATCAGAATCTGCCCAGGGAAACCGCACAATATGTTCCCAGATTTTTAGCAACTCTTCATATCATGAACAATCTGGACAAATATAATATTAAAATTGGGGTTCCCTTATTGCCCATTGCTTTTAAAACATATGAAATCAAAAAACAGATCCATCTCAAAGATATTGCAAAAGAAATAGGCGTAAAGGAAGCTGTATTAGAAAACTTAAATCCAGAACTCAGATATGGACTTCTGCCACCTGAACCCTACCTGTTAAAGATCCCTGAGGATAAAGCCGAGATCTTTCTTTCAAAAATCGATAAAATCAAAATCACCTATTCTCCGCCACCAATGTATGTATTCCACCGTGTAAGAAGAGGCGATACATTGTCTGGACTCGCTAAAAAGTATAAAACATCCATCCGTGCCATATCAACTGTCAACCAGATTCATAAATCGCAAAGAATCATTGCCGGCAAGGTATTAAAAATACCTAGCAGAACCAATGCTGCAAATATTCATGCGGAGGCCTCTGTCCGGGTAGTGCCTGGACAAAGGCTTGTTTATATAGTCAAGAGTGGGGACAATCTTTGGAATATTGCCAGAAAATTTGATACTACGACAAAAAACATCATGGTCACAAACAAATTATCCTCCACTGCATTAAGCATTGGTCAAAGCCTTAATATTACATCTGAAAAGCAATTAAAAACTGAACAATTAACAATTGCTAAAATTGCTAAAAAAGGGGCCTCTACGTACCAAGTTCAGTCAGGAGACAGTCCTTTTTTAATTGCAAAAAAATATAATATGAGTTTAAATCGATTACTTGCCTTGAATCATTTGAATAAAAAAAGTAAAATATTTCCAGGCCAAACATTAATCGTTGAATAAATTGCGCCCCCGTAGCTCAGTGGATAGAGCATAGGATTCCTAATCCTTGAGCGCAGGTTCGATTCCCGCCGGGGGCACCAATAAACACAAGGGTTTTCAGCTTTCAGTTGGAAACCTTTTTTAGTTTTGTAAGCACTATGTAAGCAATTGAAATATTTTTTTCACAAATAAAAAAAAACCCCCAGTCAAGTAAATGACCGGGGGCTGCATGGAATTCCCCAGTCAAATAAATGGCCAGGGGTTGGATAGAATAATTTTAGCAAGGGTAATATTACCGGCTTTTTAATGTGGATCTCTCAATGGTTACATTTGTAACCAAAATAAGCATGGTTGGTTATAGGGCAGGCCTTTTAATATAGGCCTCTCAATGGCTACATTTGTAACCAAAATAAGCAAGGGTCCGGGTCCCGTAAAAAAACCCAGTCAAATAAATGGCCGGGAATTATTTTAAAGCCGGACCGCCGCCCATGGAATTATTCCCGCAAGGGTCCGGTAAAAAAAAACCCCCCGGTCAAATAAATGGCCGGGGGCTGCAGGGAATTATTTTATAAGCTCAGGGAATTCCGCTTCTGCATCCATGGTTTAGGGTCCCTCATTTTATTAAGCCTCTTTTATAAGCTCAGGGAATTCGGTTTCTGCAGGATCTTCTCCGCCATGATCACAAAGCCATTGAAAGGCCGCTTCTGCGTCCATGGGGATGATGTCAGAACCGCCGCCCATGGAATTATTCCCGCAAGGCTCAGCATATTTTGACATAGGCCCACCGGCTCCATGCAGGAAGTAAGATCCGTTCTTTGTCTTGTAAAGAGTTTCCTCACAGGATTTAAAATCATTGCCATAAATCCCATTATCCCATTCATGGATAAGGTCGGCTGTCTCTGTGTCATACCTTTTGCTGTCGATAATTCTTTTCATTGTCTTACCTCCAAAAAATTAATGGGCAGGAAGGTGTCTGAAAGCCTTTACAAGCTTTTCCAGTCCTTTCGGATACCGGCACCATCTGCCCAAATTTATTTTTGAATAAGCTCATATAATAAAAATACCAGTTTCACGGCCTGGCTGCCGGTAAAGTTTTCAGATATTTCACTTTTGCAAATTTTAAAAAGGGTGTCAAGGGATTAAAAAAACAGGGTATCCGGGCAGGCCTTTTAATATTGTGGGTCCCCGGGGATCTCTCAACGGGTATATTTGTAACCAAAATAAACATGGTGGGTTATCGGGCAGGCTTTTAATATGGGTCTTTCACTGGTTACATTTGTAACCAAAATAAGCATGGTGGCCACCCACTATTTCAGATTTGCAGGCCGGCCACCTCGGGCCTGGGTCATTCCTCAAAGAGGGAATCGACGAGGAGCCTTTCATGAGTAAGACCACAATCATGATCATATGATTGATATTCGAAAATGATACTTGTCTGGCCAGGCTCAGGGAAAATAATTTTTATACTTTTGGGGTCCAGCTCATTCAGTTTTGTAAGGTAGCGTAATGTTTCCCATATAGCCTCCCGTTTTCCAGCGCCCTTGAACGCCCATGCGTGGGCCTTTCGTTGTGCAAGCGACGGGTTGCCCGGGCCTTGATTTTGCTCAAGGAGCTTGTCGGCTTCAATAGGATCTATCAATTTCCGGTTCCCCTGGGTTGTCAGTGAGCCTTTGAGATAGCCAAATTTTATCAGGTATGAAACGCGTTGCTGACTGATCCCCCGGTGGCGTGCGTACTCGGTCTGGTTCATTTGTTTCTTCATTGTAATTGCTCCTTGGTTGTGGTTGTGGGTTGTACCCTCGGCCTGCCCCGGCCGCCCGTTACAACAGGTCTATTATATAAATTTTAGATTATTTGTCAAGAGTTGTACCCTCGGCCTGCCCTGGCCGCCCGTTACAACCTATTTCCGGCTTGCTCATCTATGAAAATAACTGGCTCTTGCCGCACCGTATGTAATTTAAGCCCCAGAAGTACCTTTCACTTCCCGGGGCTTAGGGGGGCCTTACCGGTGGCGGTAGGTGTACGCTATGCCTCTTCAAGTTTTGCTTTTTGGTTTGATAGTCTATTGATCACATCTGCCAGGGGCAGTTCAAGCCCGCCGCCCCGCTCGTACTCTTCGCGCCATAGAGCGGGCAGTTCTCTATTAGAAATAATATAACTGTAGTCTAACATTTTAGCCGGGTGGCCTGTTACGTTCTGATACGCTATCCCAGCCTTAACGAAATGCTCTACCAGCTTCCGTCTAAAATCGTTCATTGTCCTTTGATGTTCTGCCAAATTTTTATCAATCTCATTAATTTCTGATTTTATTTCCTCGCGCTCCATATCCCCGGCCAGGGTGTTAAGGTCTGCCAGGATCGATTGAAGGGTGTCCACATTCCTGGCGGCCGCGGTATAATCGGTTTTTACCGCCTCCGCTTCACCATCTGTAATATGGCCGGCCAATAGATCCCGGTTTGCCCTTTCCAGGTCTCCGGATAGTTTATCTCGTTCAGCTGTTATTTCCCGTAACCGATCTTTTAAATTTAAGATCTCGTTTTTTATTTCCTTCACGGTAGCCTTTTGGCCGTCTAGCATTTTTTGCCAGTTCATTTCACCCCCTCATCTGCAATTATGGCTTTTAGTGCATGTGTAATCCGGGTTACCATTCGTTCAGCGGCCTTCTTTTTTTCAGGGTTGTCCGATTTCACATCTGCCCTGGCTTTTTTTAAGATCGCCGCCAAATTTTTTACAACTTCTAATTCTGTAGTCATGTCGTTTTTCTCCTGTAACTTTGGTTGTTTTGTCTGCTCAGGGAAATCCTGGGCAGGCGGTAAAGTAGTATATATAATTATATAATTAGCCCCAGGCGGTAATTGGTCCCCTTAAATTCGTTTTGGTCCACTTAAAATTTTTTAAGGGGACCGTGGAGACCGCCACAAATAAAGGCTCGGTCTTATCAGTCCTATTAGTCTTATTATTATTTAATATTATTAGTACATATGTATGTGTGTATGCGCGCATACGTATAAGAAGTTGGAACACCCCCATGAACCGGACTAATAGGACAGCGCCTACAGCATCAAGGGTTTCCGTTTTATTTTGATAGGACCGTAACCGGACCTGACCGGACCGGGGCTCTAACATGGGTTTTCCTCCCAGGAGATTTTTGCACCAATTAGTTTTTCAAATTCCGTCCTGCATTCCTCCAAAGCTGGAATAGTTCTGGCGTACCTTCTGACCCCGCCATCAATTGGTCTTGTCCTGCCGGAATTTTTACAAAGCTTCGAAAATGCCCGGCCAAAATGCTTGGCATTGAGAGCCCTCCGGCTGTCGGTCGATAACAAATAAGCGTTAAAAAGATCATCGTTATAAATGATCGCCGGCCAATCTTCCGGATATCTGGGATTGCCTGGCACTAGGGCGCCCTCTTCCAACCGGTCGAACCAAAACTGCTGAACTGTGGACATAGATAAATACTTCTGTTGAAAAAGGGCTTCAGTTTTTTCAAAGACTCTTAGATTAATGGTTGAGATGTCCATATTTACGAGATAATATAAAAGCGCCTCTATTCCCCCATTGTTCATCTGGTTGTGAATAGCCTTAAAATAATTATGGTCCTGCTGCCTGGTGTTTGATATATCTAAAACAAAGAATCGGCGCTCCTCCATTCCGGCAGGCACCACCCAGTCGTTATTTGATGCAATGATCAAATTAAGATAATTATCGATTGAAATTGAGTCGATACCCTTCTTTTCAACCACAATAGAAGGCTCTGTGATTAAGCGTTTTATGGTCCCTTCTGCCTGCTTGTTTCCTGCCCAAATAGCCTCATCAAAGAAAGCCAATAATATTGAACTAAAATGAAAGTTAAAACGCCCGGTAACCTGGGCTATATCTGATAATTGAATATAATGCTTACCAAATAGCCTTCCAAGGATATTTACAAAGGTCCCTTTGCCGGTACCCTGGCCGCCGCGTAATACAATAGCAGTTCCAGGGCGTTCGCCTCCAGGATCTTGTATAATCCGGGCAATCCATGCCAGAATCCAAACTGCAATGGTTTGTTTACCGTCGGCAATTACGTTTAAAATGAACTCCCAGTATAGGCCCCAGTCTCCTTGTATTGGATCAACGGCGTGGCCTGAATAGAGGTTATACCACCCTGGGGGTGTCTTGATACCCGGATAAAAGCCGATCCCCTTAAATTGGCGTCTATCGGGGTGACTTATCCAAAATTTAGCAATACTAATTTTTTTAGTAGGCTTCTCCGGGTCCAGGATCGTTTGATTACAATAGAGAGTTTCAAAATCGGCCAGTGTAGACAATGTGAAATCTTTCCATCCTGTTTTGGGATCTGGGAATTCAGTTAAAATCCTTACCTTACCGCCTACCATCATCACAGCGTGTGGTTTATTCATTTCCTCAATAACCGGCGTATTCCCGTCGGGCTCCGCCGCCGCCGGGCGCTGCTGCCCGGAATATACGTTCTGGCATTGACTCACGGCCCTGGTAATGGTCCTGTTGCTGTAATAGCCGTCGCGGTCGTCCCATTTGTCCCGGAATAGCGCGGACTGTCTAAAAAGGCGGTCTATGCGCTCACAATCCTTACCGGTCCAAAATGCCAGGTGCGAGCATAAAGCCGCATCAGCCGCCGAATTGTCGAACGCGCGGTCGCCTGTCATGTCCGGAAAGGCGCGCCCCAGGGCTTCGGGGTCGGCCTCCCATAGCTGTTTAAATGTGGCCTTATACCCCAGGATACCCGCCGCGCTCTTACTGGCCAGCATACGCGCAATCAATTCTTTGTCATCGGTTGGCCCATCGTATTCCGGGCAGGGGCCATCGGTCCATTCGCCCGGGGTGTCGGCTGCCTCATAGTTATTTTTTACAAATTCCACAATGGTCGGGGTCATCTCTGGTAAGTTAATCATATTAGGCCCCTTTCCCACTGGTAACGGCGGCCGGTTTTGTGTAACGAGGGGGGTAATACCACAATGCCGCCGGTGGTTCTAAAATCGACGTCCAGGCCGCATATTTTAGCGCGATTTGTAAGACCTGGCGAATGGGCGAAAAACACGTGGAGGCCGCGTCCGGTTCTAACCGTGGGGGCGTCCGGCGGTATAGGCCCGGCCAGGATCTCAAATTGAGGGATTGCCTCCAGGCTGTCAAAGTCCAGAACGTCTATATTAGAATAGACGCCGGTGGCCATGCCTATCTGAGCGCCCGGCCATTGACGCCACCAGGCGCGGGCTTCATCGGCGGGGGGCTTCTGGTCAGTTCTGTTGGCCCACTTGATATGGGGCATCTTCTTCCCTGGGACCATGGGCAGGATAAAGATTCCCAGGGCCAGGTAATACAATGCCCAGTCGAGCATTGTTTGTTGCTCTTGACTTAGAGCGGAAATTGCTTTATTATCCATTTTAGTCCAAACTCCGTTTTTGAAATTGGCGCCTTAATCCGGGCGCCAGTTTTGCGTTTTAGGTTAAACCCCTGCATGGCTTGTACTCTGCCTTGTCGCCTCTTCCGCATATTTTTCCAAGTCGGATAAACAATAGCGGACCGCGCGCCCGAATTTTCGATATGCCGGACCGCCGCCGCGCGTGGCCCAGGCTTCTAGAGTTGACTTTTGCAAATTTAAGAAATTTGCCGCATCTTGACGATTTAAAAATTGAGTATTTGGTTTTGATAGCATAGAAACCCCCTTTATAGTTTTTGGTCAGTTTCTACATTCTAAGATGGAATTTGCTTTAAAATCAAATAGATAGCACAACAAACTAAAACGGGAAATTAGCTGTTTGCGGTGTTGCAGATTTTATTTTTTATGCGCGTCTCGCGCTTCGGCCCATGTGCAATCTTTTGCTTCTTTGTAGGCCCTTATCTCGTTGTTTTCCTTCTTTTGTTTTACTGCCTTACGGTATTCCCTAAAATAGATAGCATCTCTTGGTTTTTGTACACCATTTTTTTTACAAGCCTCGCAGGTGCCTTGAGCATCAGCTCGTTTCTTAATAAAAAATGTTTTACAATTCCAACACCTTTGGAGCCTGTTCCGGTTTGTCTTTTTCTCCTTTCGTTCTTTATGCAAAAAATGTAAAAGGCTGTGCCCGACACATCCAAGCACAAAGGTGGAAAATTGTTGCTTTTCAATTCCATATTCGGATCTTAATATTGTGGGGTCAACCCATGTAGTATCTTTAAAAACCTCCTCTGGCTCCACGGTTTCCAAATCATCGCCATCAATAAACCTGTCTATTAAAGTTTTTTCTTCAGAACCTTTTTTGCATGGAATCTTTGATTTTTTAATTATTTCATTTTCGGCACCCTCAAGAATCTGATAACCCTCCATGGTTTCCAGGTCGGCACCATTGATGATTCGTTCAAGAATATCGCATACCATCGTTTGATCACAGTGTAAACAATTCAGTTTTTTGCCATTAAATTGGTCTCGGGTGCCCCCCTCTTTATATTTACACCCTTTGCATCCATCCTCGCGTGCTGCCCAAAAAAAGGCCCCATCCAATGCTATGAGCCTAATATCTCTATCAAACGGGAATGCTTCACCACAGCATTTCGTAAACTCGGAATTTGCAAAAATTATAGGATAACTTGATTCGCTATGCGGCCCAAAGCCCTCACATAGGTTTACAACCCGCTTAAAGATCTCAGTCTGTGGATATGAGACATTTTGTTGATAGATATCTCTATTATACCCCCGTGTGCTTTCAAGTATCAGGGATATAACTTCAGGATGGTTTTCTAAATCTGCGTTGGCATATTTTATAAATAGTTCGTCCATTTTAAATCGCTTCCCGTTTGGAATTGATATCAATCACATTGTTACTGGCCGCAATTTTCCCCTGCCGTTCGATCCAATCGCCTATCGTTTGAATATTAGGCCGTAAATATTCCAGGTCTGATTTTTCCGTGTAGGCCTGAATTGTAATATCATCTCTTATTTTATGGTTCATCAAAAGTTTTGTTCTCCACAATTCAATATTTAATTCTGCAGCAATGCTCCTGAATGTCCGGCGTAAATCATGGGGGGAAATAATTATTTTTAAATCTTTTGCAATCTGATCCGTCACGAATCTGCCCGGGCCAATATATCCGGTCTTAGATTTGTTCGAACAAAAAACAAAGTTGTTCCCGTCTATCCGGGTTCTATTCTCAAGTATTATTTTTGCCTGGCTATTTAAAGGGAGGGTAACAGGGACTTTATTTTTTGGATCTTGTATGTACCATGTTCCGGCTTCAAGGTTTACGTTGTCCCAGGTCAAGGATTGAGCCTCCCCCCATCTGGCGCCCGTTAGAAAGCAAAAATAAACCGCGTCCACTATTGAAAGTCCGGGCAGTTCGAGCCCGGGGTTTTCCCGGATACTTTCAAGGATATTCCAGGCCCGGCCGGCCGCAAGTAATGGAATCCGCCTATTTTTGGCCTGAATCACATTCCAGATTTTCGCATCAGATATGACCTTGACAGGATTTTCTAATATTATCGGCTTATCCCCCGGTCTGTAGGTTGCCATGGCATAATTAAAAAGCGCCCTTAAATTCCTGAATGCTTGATTTGCTTGACTCGGGCTTTCTTCTGTTCTCTGCCGGAATAATTTTAGAACCATGTCCCGGGTTATATCTGTAATAGGCTGATCCTTCCAGGGTCCAAAAATACCATTGAGGTGAATATTGATATCACGGATAGAATTTTGTTTCAGGGTCCTGTCTTGAATATAAGCGCTCCCCACTTCTGCAAGTGTGATTGTAAGCGCCTCATTCGTCTTTTTAACATCATTAGGGTCAATCCCCCTGGCCATGTCTCTAAGCCTTTCTTTTGCCTCTTTCCGGGCCTCATCGGGTGTAAATAAGCCATGCTTTCCGATCGTGATACGTTTAGATCTTCCATTCACCCGGCCTTGAACAAAATAGGACATACTGCCGGCGGTCAACCTGATACCAAATCCTTTTAATTCTGAATCCCAGATAAGAGTTTGTCCGGCTTCCGGTAACTTCAAATTATCCACTATTTTTTTTGTTATCTTTGTTTGCATTTTTCCCCCTTTTTTGATATTTACAATCCCATGTTAAATAACTTTTGTAAGCACTATGTAAGCAGATGAAATCAAAACCCATCATACAACATAGGATTAAAATAGAGCGAGAAGCCTTGATTGTCAAGGATTATCTTGCTTACAAAAACACTATCAAACACCATAAAACCCGTTTTTTAAGGATTCCTAATCCTTGAGCGCAGGTTCGATTCCCGCCGGGGGCACCACTTAATTTGCAGACAATATGAAAAAAAATCCTTTTAAACCTGAGCTTCTGGCACCTGCCGGGAATTTTGAGAAGCTTGAAATTGCCATCCATTATGGCGCAGATGCGGTTTACCTTGCAGCCAAAAATTTCAGCTTGAGAAATTTTTCTGGAAACTTTACAGATGCCGAAATGGTTGATGCTGTTACCTTTGCCCACCTTCATAAGGTCAAAGTCTACCTTGCATGCAATATTTACTCAAGAAACCATGAACAAAAAGAACTCGAGGACTTTTTATACAAAACCGGCCAAATCGGACCAGATGCAATTATAGTATCTGACCCGGGCATCATTATGCTGGCAAAAAAAATCATTCCTGATATTGATATCCATTTAAGCACCCAGGCCAATACAACCAACCTGAATGCTGCCAGGTTCTGGCACGGGATCGGGGTAAAAAGGGTTAACCTTGCAAGGGAATTATCCCTGGAAGAAATAAAAGAAATCACTGAGGATGCGCAAATAGAAACAGAAACTTTTATCCACGGCGCCATGTGTGTATCATATTCCGGGCGATGCCTCTTAAGTAATTTTTTAAGCGGGAGGGATAGCAACAGAGGTCTTTGCAGCCATCCATGTAGATGGAAGTACTCAGTAGTGGAAGAACTCCGTCCCAATGAATATCATTCCCTCATGGAAGATGACAGGGGCTCATATATCTTTAACTCCAAAGATTTAAGCATGATCGAGCATATTCCTGAACTCATTAATGCCAACATAACATCATTAAAAATAGAGGGGCGAATGAAGAGCATCAACTATCTTGCTTCCGTGGTTAAAACTTATAGAAATGCGATTGATGCCTATGTTGACGACCCGGATACATACAAAACAAATCCAGACTGGCTGGCTGAACTTTACCAGATTTTTCACAGGGAATATTGTACCGGATTTTATTTTAATCAAACAGGTGAACCACAACTCAATTACAATAATATTCACCAAGGGAAAATCCACGGTTTTATTGGAAAAATAATGGGGAGTACAGAAGATAACCATTACCAGATAGGCATTAGGAATAAACTTACCCGGGGTGATACAATTGAAATCCTGTCGCCAAAAGGTTCCCCCAAAAGAATAAAAATCATGGGACTATTTGATATTGAGCATAATTCCATTGATAGCGCCCAGCCAAACACCATGGCCATACTATTTATTGGAATTCAATGCTTTCCCAATGATATTGTCCGCAAAATATGACAGAACACCTTCATAAACGGATTAAAGATAAAAACCTTCTAAACACTATCGGCAGTTTTTAAAAAACCTGATGCTTAAACAACACTGGTATGTAATATCCATCGCTTTTATCGGAATTTTTTTCGGGATACTGGCAGGAGCTTTTTTCAGTCTTATTCATGATTTGCCGCAAATAAATTCGCTTAAGCAATTTAAACCTTCATCTGTCACAACGGTTTTTTCATCTGATAATAAAATACTTGCCAAATTTTATATTGAAAAAAGATTTCCTGTCTCCATTGAAAAAATTCCAAAAAATCTCGTCTCTGCATTAATTACGATAGAAGACAAAAATTTCTACATTCATTCCGGCATCAATTTAAAAGCCATCTTCAGAGCAATCCTTCATAATCTAAAGGCCAGAAGCTATACACAAGGCGCCAGCACATTAACCCAGCAATTGGCAAAAACATTGTTTTTGTCTTCTGAAAAATCCATTGCCAGAAAAATTAAATAAGCCTTTTTAACGATCCAGATTGAAAGACGGTATACTAAAAATGAAATACTGGAATTATATTTAAATCTGATTTATCTTGGCTCTGGTGTTTATGGCGTTGAAGCTGCCTCGCAAACTTATTTTGGAAAATCTGTAAAGGATCTCACCCTTGCAGAATCAGCCTTAATTGCAGGCTTGCCCAAAGCACCCTCTGTGTATTCACCGATCAAAAATCCTGATTTAGCAAAAAAAAGGCGAGATATTGTCCTTCAACAAATGCTGAGCGCAAAAATAATTACTTCCGTGGAATATAATTTAGCCAAAGCTGTAGAAATTTCTCCAGCGCCCCGAATTGCAGAGCAAAACAAGGCCGATTATTTTATCGAATATATTAAAACCAGCTTAAAAGAACAATTTGATTTGCAAAACATCTATTCAAAAGGGCTCAACATCTATACAACTCTTGATTTAGATCTTCAGCAGGCAGCAGAAGAATCTATTTCCAAGCAAATGGACCAACTTGAAATCCGGATGATAAAACACGGTATCGACACCTCAAAGGTTCAATGCGCATTGATTGCCATGGATGTTAAAACCGGAGGTATTTTAAGTATGGCCGGTGGAAAAAGTTTTTATAAAAGTACTTTTAACAGGGCTGTCCAGGCCAAACGGCAGCCAGGGTCAGCTTTTAAACCCTTTGTATATGCCACTGCCATCACATTAGGTTTTTCACAGAATGACAAACTGCTTGATGCCCCTTTATCCTATCGTCAGGATGATAATAAAACCTGGCAGGTAAATAATTTTTCAAAAACTTACTTAGGAGAGATCACATTTCGCAAAGCCCTGGCCTTATCCAAAAACACACCAGTTGTGAGGCTGATGGAGATGATTGGCCCGGACAGGGTGATTTAATTTGCAAAAAAAGCAGGGATATCCTCAAAACTTCACTCCAATCTTTCTTTGGCTTTGGGAACATCAGAAGTCAGCCTGATTGAATTGACAGCATCTTATATCCCTTTTGCCAATATGGGGATTAAAGTTGCCCCTTTTTCCATCATTCAAATAACGGATTCAGACTCCAGGATAATGTACCAAAATACGACACAGAAACAATACATTATGTCCCGGCAAAACGCGGCCATTATAACGGATATGTTAAAAGCTGTCGTGCTTGAAGGTACTGGGAAAGAGGCCTTGGCCATACAAAAGGATATTGCCGGCAAAACCGGGACAACCGACAATTATAAAGATGCCCTCTTTATTGGATTCAGTCCGGATATTGCCGTGGGTGTCTGGGTGGGCAATGACGATGCCACCTCTCTTGGAAAATATGAAACCGGCGCAAGGGCGGCTCTACCCATATGGATGGATTATATGAAACACGTTCTCTCCAACAAATCATATCAATATTTTGATATACCGGATGGAACAAAAATGGTATACATGAATCCTGATACAGGGGAAATAACAAAAGAAAAAACTTCAAGGACTGTAAAAACACTGATTAAAATAAAGGACTTAAAATGATAAGAAAAGCCATGCTTGATGATGTCCCGACCATCCATGCATTACTTCAATTCTATAATGTTAAAGGTGAACTTTTAGCAAGGCCTCTTAGCAAACTATACGACCATTTAAGAGACTTCTGGGTATTTGAAGATCCCAAGAAAAAAAAAGTGATTGGATGCTGTGCATTGCAGTTTTGCTGGGAAAATCTGGCAGAAATCCGATCCCTTGCAGTGGATCTTGATTTCACAGGTAGGGGAATCGGCTCTACGCTCACAGAAAGAACCATTCAGGAAGCGTTTTATTTTAAAATCAAGGATCTTTTCACCCTCACCTACCGGCCGACCTTTTTTGAACAATTCGGATTTTCAACCATTGATAAGAATGAACTTCCCATCAAGGTCTGGTCAGATTGTATAGGTTGTGTCAGTTTCCCCAATTGTGATGAAATTGCCTTGCTTAAAAAATTATAAATACACCATTTTATAGGGAATAGGGGGAAATATTAATGTGGCTGGGTTCGGTAATATATGCTCCTGGGAGACCGTCAGCCAGTTCGTATCCGGGTTTAACTCCCTAAGTCTTCCTCCTTCTGAGGGCAATGCATGACTGGTATAATCGTATTTTACATTTAAGATGCAGATAAAATTTTTACGCTGCCGTGCAATAACATAATGCTTTGTAAAACTATTCTGGGTAATGCCTGCATTGCTGGCCAATTTTTTTATTTCACTGTCTGGCAGTTTAACTAGAACGGATTTGCATACCCCTTTTTCATCAATGCGTAAAAGATTTCTGGATTCACTGGAAGCAACATAAACAGTTGTAATTCCAGGAAACTGCCTGAAGTATTGAGCGGCTACTATGGCTGCAGTTCTTCTCCCCCCGGACATAACAGGAACACCATAGTATTCAAATAATTTTTTTTGAAAATCTTCAGCATATTTATCCCCTTTTTCATAAAGGTCTTTTGAAATATACCTTAAATCCCTGGCAAGATTTTCAGACGCTTCTGCTATGGGCCAGTCAATCCTCACATGGAAATGAGTCAGGGCATATCTTACCTTTGTTCGCTGATTCCTTTGAATCAACAAAGCATAATCAATGGGGAGCAATGATCCTAACAAAGAGAAGAATTCCCCGGTTTCAAAAAATTTAAGATCCCGGTTAAAATTTTCCACATCCGGGAAATATTTATGCTTTAATAGATTATCCTTTGTTGTCTTATTGACGTCAAAGTATCGAATATATTTTTTATGTTTTTTATCGATAAAATCTTCGGAAAAAATAATTAAGAATGAATTTTGTGCGCCAAACTCAACCGAAGGAATTCGTGCTCTGGGCTTAAGCTCCCTTAATTCCACAAACGGATAGGGCATCCGTAATCGAAGAAAATTATTATAAGACTCCACCAAGGAGTATCTTAAAACAAATTGATCCAGCTCGTCACGCAATACCTCATAGTAAGATCTTCGAAGTCTTTCTTCCCGGCTTAAGCAATCTCTGTGCTTACAAAATATCACACTATTTTCCTTTTATCATATATTCTAACTAAGATTTATTCCAAGGCGACCACTCCAGGAAGCTTTTTGCCCTCCATTAAATGTAAAAAAGCACCACCGCCTGTTGAAATATAACTAACCTTATCTGCAACATTACATTTTTTTACGGCAAGCCCGGTATCTCCCCCGCCAACAATTGAAAATGCAGAAGAAGCGGCAATGGCATCCGCTAGAACCTGGGTTCCTGACATAAATTTTTCCATTTCAAAAACCCCCATGGGACCATTCCATACAATGGTACCGGCATCTTTGATGGCGTTGGCATATCTTAGTGCTGTCGCTGGGCCTATATCCAGGGCCATCCATTGATCCGGAATCTGATCTACCAAAACTTTTTTTACCTGGGCATCTTTATCAAATTTATCCGCACAAACCAGGTCATGTGGGAGCAGGAAATCTACTCCTTTTTCTTTTGCCTTTTGAACGATGCCTGCTGCCTTGTCTAATAGATCTTCTTCAATCATTGATCCCTTGGTATCAACACCCTGGCTCTTTAAAAACGTATTGGCCATGGCACCGCCAATGATAAGTTTATCGACAAAATTGAGCATATTCTCGAGGGCTTCAAGTTTGCTGGATACTTTTGCCCCACCAATTATTGCCACCAGGGGCCTTTTTGGATTTTCCACTGAATCGTAATATGCTTGTATTTCTTTTTCAAGTAAAAAACCTGCTCCGGATTCAGACACAAATTTGGGGATACCTGTGATAGAGGCCTGATACCTATGGGACACTGCAAATGCGTCATTTATATATACATCACAAAGGCCGGCAAGTTTTTTCGCAAATGTGTCATCATTTTTTTCTTCTTCACTATGAAATCTTAAATTTTCCAACATCAAGATCTGACCATTGGTAAGTTGCCTGACCATTTTTGTGACCGAATCTCCAATGCAATCGTCTGCAAAAAAAATCTGTTTTTTTAATAATTGGGACAACCTTTTACACACTGTTGACAGGCTGAATTTTGGATCTTTTTTCCCTTTGGGCCTGCCCAGGTGAGACGCGATAATGATTCTTGCATTCTGTTCCACCAGATATAAGATAAGATCCAGGGTTTCCAATATCCTGTTATCGTCGGTAATATTTAGTTCTTCATCAACAGGCACATTATAATCCACACGGACAAAAACCCTCTTTGATGTCACATCAATATCTCTTACAGATTTCATTGGTTCCTCCAAAATTATTTTTGCTTTTTCCGGTGCACCTGTTTTTTTCGGGACCAGCGTTCAAAAAAATTTATGGCACCTGATTGGGTTCCCCGTCCAATAATTTCCTCTTCCACTTTTATACCATCTTTTGTGGTCATGGCCTTTTGCAGGCATTTTGTTTTAACCGGGCAATGGTAAAAACAATCATCAGGGGTCTGCCTTAACCCCTTATCGGTCATGGGAAAAACTTTTTCAAGGATGCCAAAACATTCTGGAATTTCATTGGCTTTATTCATTTAAGGTCTTCAAATTCTTTATTGAATTTTGATATGCGCCCCTGGGCTGCAAAACTATAAAATCCTTCATTACCAATAATCATATGCTCATGCAATATAATTTCCACATATTTTAATGCAAAAAATAGTTTTCTTGTAATCTGAATATCACTTTTAGAAGGTTCAACATCTCCCGAGGGATGATTGTGTGCAAAAATAACGGCGGCGGCATTATGCTGTAATGCGCTTATAATGACTTCCCGCGGATAGACCGAGCTTGTTGTCAAGGTACCGGTAAAAAGAATTTTAGATGTCAGTACTCTGTTTTTGGCATCAAGAAAAATCCCGACAAAAACTTCTTTTGTTTTATGTCCGATGGCGTGGTGCAAATACTCCATCAGGTCCTTGGGATTTTGAACCACATCCTTTGATATAATTTTGGCTTCAAGGTATCTGTCAGACACTTCTTTAATCAACCGGATACCCAAACTGTTTGCAAGTCCTACGCCTTGTATTTCACAAAGTGATTCAAGTCCTGCCTCCAGAACCCCCTGAAATGTTTTAAATTGTTTTAAAAGCAGTTTTGCACTTTGTTTGCAGTCCTTTCGAGGTGTATTCAGGGAAAGCAGCAACTCTATGACTTCATAGTCATGAAATCCTTGAAGGCCACTTTTCAAAAACCTGTCCCGCAGCCTTTTTCTGTGTCCTTCTCCCTTATGAGTCGATGATTTCTCCGTCTCCATTCTCCTTATCCACAGGAAGATCTTCCAGATTTATATCCTTTTGATCATCTTCTCCTGCTTGATCTTCTTCCTCTGGAAGCCGTGCAATTCCAATAAGTTTTTCACCGGGTGACAAGTTAATCAATTTAACACCCTGGGTATTTCTGGAGATCACATTGATTCCTTTAATGGATGTTCGAAT
Source organism: Pseudomonadota bacterium (assembly GCA_018812385.1). GTDB lineage: Bacteria > Desulfobacterota > Desulfobacteria > Desulfobacterales > Desulfobacteraceae > Desulfobacula. Next base: position 6,069 of record JAHJDU010000567.1, on the reverse strand, counting down.
CAGCTTTCCTTTATCTGTCACCATCATAAGTTCATCATTATCATCTACCAGAAGCAAGGAGACCATCTTACCATTCCGCTTTGAGGTTTTAATGGAAAAAACACCTTTCCCGCCACGGGTCTGGGTTCTGTAGTCTTCAATTGATGATCGCTTCCCATATCCATTTTCAGTCACAGTAAGAAGCGTGTCTTCCGGCCCCAACACTTCCATACCTACAACTTTGACACTTTGGTCGATTCTCATCCCCCTGACACCCATTGAACCCCTGGCTGTAGCACGGACATCTCTTTCATGGAAACGGATCACTTTACCACCTTCAGAGCCAAGAAAAATATTCATGTTCCCATCGGTTATTCTTGCTACAATCAACTCATCGCCCTCTGCAAGCTTGACCCCGATCAGGCCACCAGATCTTCGTCTTGAATAGGCCATCAAGTCGGTTTTTTTCACCCTTCCTTTTTTAGTGGCCATGACCACATATTTATTCTCAACAAACTCATCAACGGTTAATACAGTGGCAAGTTTTTCACCTTCATCAAAATTAAGAAGGTTTACAATGGCCTTTCCAAGACTTGAACGTCCTGCCATGGGCAGTTCATAAACCTTTGACTGATAAACCTTCCCAAAATTGGTAATAAACAAAAAGGTGGCGTGGGTGGATGCAACAAAAAGATGTTCAACAAAATCATCAGACTTTGTTCCCATAGCAGTTTTGCCTTTTCCGCCCCTGTGCTGGCTGGAATACAGAGTAATAGGATTTCGCTTGATATAGCCGCTTCTGGTCACAGTCACAACCATATCTTCCTGGGCAATCAGGTCTTCAATACTGATTTCAGTTGTGCTTTCGACTATGATTGTACGCCTTTTGTCACCAAATTCTTCGTCAAGTTCTGTCAATTCATTCTTAATCAGCCCTCGGACCACTTCATCGCTTGAAAGAATTTCATTGTACCAGGCAATGTCCTTTAAAAGGGCATCATATTCGCTGATGATTTTTTCCCTTTCAAGCCCTGTAAGCCTTTGCAGACGCATGTCAAGTATTGCCTGGGCCTGGATGGCTGAAAGATTGAATGTGGATATCAACCCGTTTTTGGCTTCTTCAGGGGAATGTGATGCCCGGATCAGCGCCACCACTTCGTCCAGATGATCCAGAGCAATTTTCAGGCCTTCTAAAATGTGGGCCCTTTCTTCAGCCTTTCTTAAATCAAATCTTGTTCTACGGATAATGACATTTCTGCGGTGGTCGATAAAATGATTCAGGATCTCTTTTAAAGTTAGAAGCTGTGGTCTGTTATTGACAATGGCAAGGAGGATAATCCCAAAACTGGTCTGCATGTTGGTATGTTTATAAAGCTGATTAATTACAACTTCATTAATCTGGTCCCTTTTAAGCCCTATGGCAATTCTCATTCCGTCACGATCTGATTCATCCCTGACAAAGGATGCACCTGTAATAACCTTATCCCGCATGAGCTCAGCTATTTTTTCAACTAATTTTGCCTTGTTAACCTGGTAGGGAAGCTCGGTCACAATGATGGTTTCCTGGCCAGACTTTTGATTTACCTCAACCTCAACCTTGGCACGCAAAGTAATAATACCCCGCCCATTGTGATAAGCTTCAGAAATGCCTTTGGTGCCATAGATATGACCATAGGTTGGAAAGTCAGGCCCGGGAATGTATTCCATCAAATCTTCGATGTCCATTGAAGGGGTATCAATGAGTTGGTTTAACGCTGCAACAACCTCTTTTATGTTATGGGGTGGGATATTAGTTGTCATTCCAACGGCAATCCCAGAAGATCCATTGACCAGTAATGCAGGGAATTTTGTAGGTAAGACAGAAGGTTCTTCAAGGGTTTCATCATAATTGGGAATAAAGTCAACCGTCTCTTTTTCAAGATCGGCAAGCATCTGGTGGGCAATCTTGCGCATCCTGATTTCCGTATACCTCATTGCAGCTGGAGAATCACCATCCACCGATCCAAAGTTACCCTGACCATCAACCAGCATATATCGCAATGAAAAAGGCTGGGCCATCCGGACGATGGTGTCATATATGGCAGAATCACCATGGGGGTGATATTTACCCATAACATCACCGACAATACGGGCAGATTTCTTATAGGGTTTATTCCAGTCGTTCCTTACTTGCTGCATTGCGTACAAAGAACGCCGGTGAACCGGTTTGAGGCCATCACGAACATCGGGAAGTGCCCTTCCGATAATTACACTCATTGCATATTCGAGATAGGATTGTTTCATCTCCTTCTCAATGCTGGTCACATTAGTATCTGTATTAATAATCAACGTTTAAACTCCAATTATTTCTCTTTATGAACCTTTCCAGGTTCAACCATAAACTGAAAACTTGAAAAATATATATCTGCAAGGGTTAAAAACAAGGTGGCAATCAACGGACCGTAAATAATACCAAGTATTCCATATGCTTTAAGTCCGCCGATAATTGCAAAAAATACGATTAGCGGATGCATTCTGACCCTGTTACCAACCACTTTGGGTTTAAAAACATACTCAACCCCCCAGGAAAGAATCGCATAAAAAACAAGCACAAAAATACTCGCAGCAAATTTAGATTTCAACATCAAAATTGCCGCAGCAGGGATAAGTATAATCCCAATACCCAAAATGGGCAAAAAGGCCAGAAATCCCATGATCACACCCCATAAAAATGGAGAATTCCATCCTAAGAACAAAAAAAGTGCCCCGCCTGCAACACCTTGTATCAGGCCACCAAGGCCATTCCCTATAAGAACAGCACCTGCCATACCTTTAAATTTTTCAAAAAGTTTTTCATCATGCTCATCTGACAAAGGAGACAGATCATACATGTATTTTATAAATTTATCCCCATCTATGAGCATGTAAAACACTACGATCAGCATCAGGCAAAAATACAAGACAATATTAAATACATTGGATGTGAAAAACCTGGCCTGTTCAAACAATGAGAATCCCACTATCTTTCCAATCTCTGAGATGGGGCTGATCAACTCATCCCAGGTCACCACTTTTTCAATCCCCGTCCTTACCAGCAACTCATTGAACCGTTCAAGGACCTGTGTGCTTTCAAGCAGATTCTTTAATTGGTTTGAAAAAACTGCGTCCCTGGCCATGACATAAAGATTGAACGCTTCCTTGGAAATCACCCCGACAAAAAAAACCACTGGAATAAACACGACAAAAAAAATCAGAACGCATGTAAGAATAGACGCAATTTTCGGTGTCAATTTTTTTGATAAAAACTTGAAAACCGAATTAAAAATCCCTGTGGACACAACGCCTAAGATGATAATGGCAAAAAAAGGGGCCATCAAATTGCCTGCAAGCAAAATCGCTATGCAGAACACCGCAATAAAAAAGATAAAAACCGCTCTTTGAGAAATACTTTGCTCCAAGGTTTCACCAAATCTGTTAGGTTTAAAAAAAAGATTGAAAACTATGTAAAGCCACAATATGCAACGTAACTTGCACAAATGCGGCCTTACATAAATCAAATAATCATTTTGTTTTAACTGCTGATGAGACCAAGAGCTGCCAGAACAAGAAGTATCTCAAATATAATGACTTGAACAAAACTTCCAAAAAAATGATATACAATACCGCCACCAACAATTGCCGGTACCGCTGTAAAAATTAATATGCCTAATTTTCTAGGAATATCCATAATAAAAACACCCCTTTATGCATTTTATTTCAAACATTTAAAACCCCGGTAAAAATCTAAAGTTTTCTATCATTTTAATGCATCCAAGTAAAGACAAAACTTATCGTTCGATAATCATTGCCATACCCATACCACCACCAATACACATGGAGATCAGGCCTGTGGAATAGGATTTTCTTTTCATCTGGTTAATGGCAGTAACCATCTGTCTTGCCCCTGTGCATCCGATGGGATGACCTATTGAAACTCCTGATCCAAGTTCATTGGGTTTTTCCACATCAATATTAAGTTCCCTCATACATCCGATGGCCTGGGCAGCAAATGCTTCATTCAGTTCAATCAAGTCAATGTCATCAATGCTCATACCCGTCTGTTTCAATACTTTTCTCACCGCAGGTACAGGGCCTAAACCCATGTAGGCAGGATCAAGTCCACCTGCTGAAAATCCTTTAATTTTTGCCAGTTTTTCAAGACCAAGTTCATCTGCCTTTTCTTCTGTCATCAAAAGAACAGCCGCAGCCGCATCATTGATTCCAGATGCATTTCCTGCTGTTACACTTCCGTCTTTTTTAAATGCCGGACGAAGTATGGAAAGTTTTTCCATACTGGTTTCCATGGGGCGCTCATCTTTATCAACAATGGTATCTCCCCTGCGGGATTTGATTACCACTGGTACGATTTCTTCGGCAAAGGTACCATCATTCACAGCAGCAAACGCTCTATTGTGGCTCAACAAGGCCAGTTGGTCCTGTTCTTCCCTTGTGATACCGTATTTTTCTACAATATTTTCAGCAGTGAGGCCCATGTGGTATCCATAAAAAATCTCATATAATCCGTCAAATACCATCAAGTCATGGACCGGCCCGATACCGGTCAACTCCATTCGATGTCCCCATCTAGCCTTGTTCAATGCCATGGGGGCATTGCTCATGCTTTCCTGGCCACCGGCAAGGATCACCTCTGCCCCTCCTGCCATAATGGCCTGGGCGCCAAGGGCAATGGCTTTGAGGCCTGAACCGCATATTTTATTTATTGTAAAAGCAGTACTATGTCTTGAGATGCCCGCTGCAATCATAGCCTGCCGGGCTGTATTCTGGCCCTGCCCTGCCTGCAGAACATTTCCCATGATAACTTCATCAATAAATACAGGGGTTAAGGAATCATCATAATCATACCCTTTTTTTTCAAGATCAATCATACCCTGATCTTTTAACGTATCTGGAGAAAATTCACCTTCAGATGCATCTACAGCAGGTTTTAATCCGATTCTTTTAAGAACATCTTTCATTACTATTGTACCTAAATCAACCACGGGTACGCTTTTCAAGGAACCACCAAAGGATCCTACCGGCGTTCTAACACCACTGACGATAACAACATTTTTCATTTAAAGCCTCCATTAATATTACTCTTTTCATTATTAACTATTACATTTTAACTATAATTATTAAGACAAATAACAAAGAGGCGAATAAAAAACAAGGGATTATGCCAGTGTTTTATTTCTTCTTTTCCTTTTTCAATTTTCGTTTTTCCTTTGGATTAAGAACTGCCTTTTTGAGTTGTTCCTTTTTGCCTTTGTCTTTTTTCCCCTTCTCACCCATATCTATTTCTCCTTGTTTGAAAATAAATTGCGCCGGACTGTGGCGGTAAAACCATGGCTTCCAGCCGTCAGAGCGAAGCCTTTGGTTATGCTTAAATTAATCTTTTGAAATATCAAATAGCTTTATTTGCCACAGCATTTTTTATACTTATTCCCGCTTCCACATGGGCAGGGCTCGTTGCGGCCAACTTTCTTTTCGGCTATCTTTGATTTTGGTGAATTCAACAATATTTCTAAATCGGTAATATCCTCTGGCTTATCTGGCTCTAATCCAATTGTATATTTCCAACCCTTTTCTTCAAATATTGATAAGACTTCTTTTACTCTTTCTTCGGTTTGTACATTAACAACAGCGGGCTTTTTTTCAGTACCTAATTACGCTGTCTTTTGACCATTAAAAATTTTTTCCATCTTTTCACCCCTAAAAATATTATAGGATTCATTGCAGCAATCGGGAAAATTAGCGATTTTCATTCGAGCTCTAACTATTAAACTTGAATCATTATATACTACATTATGAAAACAGCATATAAATAAAATCAAAAAATGCCAGATTTACAAAATGTTGAGATGAAAAATCAGGTGTCAAAGCAAATATTCGAACTACTTTTTAAAAAAATGGACCGGCTATTTTAGTTTTCCGATATGGGTTATGTTGTGCCTTGACTGGCCTAACGAAAACAAGTATTTCAAAGCTTTACAAATCTAACGATAACGTTGACAAATCATATATTTTACGCAACACTTGCACAATCTGTATTGAAAAAGGATTTATTTTGCT
>JAHJDU010000566.1 GCA_018812385.1 Pseudomonadota bacterium | reverse complement strand
TTTCCCTTTGAGTCATTGATTTTAATTTGGATAGGCTTTTCCACCCGACCCGGCTGATCTTGCACCATAGTTCCTTTTTTTTCAAGGCGATGGGGCGCAAGGAAAATATCTACTGACATTGCAATGACAAGGCCTACAAAAACAAGAATAGCAATTCCCACAAGAATTTTTTTAATTTCAGTGAAAATTGAGGGGCTTTGTTTTTTCCGACGGTCTTTCCGTGTCCTTGGTACGATCTTTTTTTTAGCTGCCATTTAATTTACTGAAGACTCCATAGCTTATCAGAATATCAAGGGCTCTTTTAACTTGTGCATCATTTTGAAGCTGATCTGTATCAAGAAGTCTCTGATGTTTTCTGGTTTGTTTTTTTGTTTTTTCCGGTTGCTTGGTCATTTCGGGTTTTAAACTGTTTTTTAAATCTTTTTCTTTTATCATTCTGTCAAAGACGGACATCTTTTTTTCTTTTTTTGTAAGGATCTCGTATTCTACTTCGATATCGGGTTCAATCCCTTTGGCCTGAATGGATCTTCCATTGGGAGTATAATATCTTGCAATGGTGTACTTGATTCCAAATTTTTCTTTTAAGGGATGAACTGTCTGGACAGACCCCTTTCCAAAGGAAGTTGTTCCTAAAATCAAGGCTCTTGATTGGTCCTGCAGGGCACCTGCCACAATTTCAGAAGCAGAAGCTGATCCGCCGTTGATCAGAACAACAACAGGATATTTGCGGTCCTCATCACTGGGGTATGCTTTAAATACCTGGGTATTTTCTTCCCTTCTTCCTTTAATGGAAACAATATCCCCTTTGGCAAGAAAGAGATCCGAGATTTTAACGGCTTGATCCAGAAGCCCTCCTGGATTATCCCTTAAGTCCATGACAAGACCTTTTAATCCGTTGTTTTGAGACTCTAATTTTTCCAGATGGGTTTTTATGTCATCAAGGGTGCTCATCCTGAAATTGGTAATGCGAAGATATCCATATCCTGGTTTCAACATCCCACTTCTGACACTTTCCATGGGAATCATATCCCGCTTAAGGGAAAATTCAATGGGTTCCGGTTCATTTTCCCGGATAACCGTTATCAGAACTGTTTTATCCTTGGGCCCCCTCATCAGATTAACAGCTTCCCAAAGGGCCATGTCTCTTGTTGATTTATCATCGATCCGAATGATGATATCTCCAGTCTGAATACCGGCATCATAGGCAGGAGTACCTTCAATGGGAGATACCACTGTTAAAATTGAGTCTTTCATGGTGATCACAATACCAATGCCGGAAAACTCACCTTTTGTATCATCCCGGAGTTCATCAAAAGCCTCGGGAGGCATAAAGCTTGAATGCGGGTCAAGATTGCCCACCATGCCTTTAATGGCATTATGGATCAATTTTTCTGTATCAATATCATCTACATAGTTTTTTTCCAGTTCTTCTAAAACATCCGTAAACAGTTTTAAGGATTTATAGGTAGTATCATTGGCCTGCAAGGTATTGTTAAACCCTGCAATAGATATAAACACACAGACAGCAATCGCAATTGAAAAACCGCGCCTGGCTGCTTTGTAAAGTCTGAATTTCATTTTCATGCTCCTTTTTTTAACCAATTCATAGGGTCTACAGCTTTGCCGCGATGCCTGATTTCAAAATGCAGGCATGTCCCCTTAATTGATCCGGTATCACCTGCCGTTGCAATAATTTCACCGGTTTTAACGGTTTCCCCTTTTTGTTTGAAAATTTCTTCAACATGGGCATACAGCGTATAGTAGTTGCCGCCGTGATCGATGACCATTAAATTTCCATAACCTTTCAGCCATTGGGCGAACAGAACCTTTCCATTAAAGACTGATTTTACAGTTTCGCCTTTTTTTACCTTTATATCAATTCCTTTTTGAAAAGTGAAGGATTTGTAATCTCCGGTTCGCAAAGGACCGAATTTTGAAATAATTTTGCCTGGTGCCGGAATCATCAACCGACCTTGATAACTTGAGAAAGAATCATTACCAGAAGGCGACATTGTATTCTTTTGAATCTTGTTGACCTTCTTATCCAGTTTCTGCTCCGCCTGGGTCAGGGATTCAATCATAGCAAGGGACAATTTTTTTTTTTGTCGAATGTCTGTTAAAAGGGATTCTTTTTTTTGGGATTCTTTTTTATTGTGTCCTATTTGAGCATTGAGTTTTGTCTCAAGAATTGTTTTTGCCTGGATTTCTTTTATAAGATCCTGTTCCAGGGTTTCAAATTTTTCAAGATCAGAACTCTGATTTTCAAGGATTTGAAAATCAGAGTTGATGACCCGCTTCATTGAATTTTGCTGGATAAAAAAATCAAATACAGACGGAGGCTGTCCTGCCACGTCCAGCCTGCCAAGCATATTCATTTTATAGAGCGCGATCAGCCTTTTACTCGCATATTTTCGAGACAGACCAATTTTTTTTAGCAATTGGTCCCTGTTCCGGCCAAGCTGTTCTATTCTTTTTTCCAGGAGTTTAACGTCTTTTGACAGGGCCAAAGCTTTTATGCGGGTTTTGTTCAATCCATGATCAATTTCATTTAATGCGTCCAGAATATCAATTTCTTTTTGGGAAAATGTTTTCACCATTTTTTCCTGGGTTTGAATCCTGGCACGGATATCGGGAATCTTATCCTGAGCGGCAAGGCCGGCACTTGATGATAAGAAGAAAAACCACCCTGTGAAAAAAGCTATTTGAATATTTGTTTTAAGGATAAATAGCATCCAAACCAACCCAAAAAGGTACTGCTGAAAATAATGAACATGACCATTTTAACGGACA
>JAHJDU010000565.1 GCA_018812385.1 Pseudomonadota bacterium | reverse complement strand
TGTGTTTCCCATGACTGGAATATTTACCCTTTAAAAGAGTTTAAACTGGGGTTGAAACATGAAACAGCAGGGGAGGTGGGTTATCTTGACGGACTTGTGTTTTTTGAAAAAGACAATCAATACTATATTACAAATTACCAGATAAACCCGGTATTGTTATAATATTTAAAATTTCAGGACACCACTTTTCCTGAAAAAACCAAATACAAATACTTTGAAACCGGCTTAACATAATTTATATTTTAAGCCGGCAGCAAAAAGCCACCGGCTTAAAATGAAATTACGGTATTACCCATGCGGTAGAAACTCTAGCTGGTGACAATAGCACGCCTTGGACACGCGTTACTGTAATAATTCCAGTGGTTGCAAGAGATGCAGTAAAATCGCCTGTTAACGATGACATGCCAGGAACAGCTCCAGATCCAGATAACGGTAAAACAGTAGCATCATTTATTCCAAATCCTGTTCCACAAATCTGGGCAATAGTAGTAGGTTTTATGCCGCTACTTTTAAGCAGATATATTCCAAACCCGTTTGAAAGTCTAGACTTTACTTCAGCAATTGCTGCATCTGCAGCTTTGATTCTGGACTGATTCTGCAGATCCATATACTTTGGTACTGCAACAGCTGAAAGGATACCCAGGATTACAAGGACTGCAATGATTTCAATAAGTGTAAAACCTTTTTGATTTTTCAAGGGATTTTCTTGTCTCTTCATAATGTTTCTCCTTAAATTATTAAACGGTTATTAATAGAACCTGCAAATGACATTAATTGTAACTTTCAAATGCAAAATTATTTGCTGTGTCTGTACATTTTAATAATATGGCAATGCATTTCTTATACCAGTCTTGAAAACCCGGAGTTTATTTTTTTATTTATCATGTTTTTAACCACAAAGATATCCATAAACATTATAGATAAAATGCTTGAACTATCTATATTTATTGCTTTTTTTTATTGGATGCTTTTTATTGAGGAAATGATATTTAGACGGTATTTTTATAGCTGATTTTATTATAAGGGCAGGAAACTCATACAAGATGCCTTTTTAAATGCTCAAAAAAATGAAGTTTTTACTCCAAATTATGTTGCTTTTGAAGAGAAGCCACATCTATCTGGTATTTTTTTATCCTGTGCCAGAGGCTGCGCGTATTTATGTTTAAAAGTTCTGCTGCCGCTACCTGCTTACACCGGGATTTAATCAGAGCTGATATAATCATTCTCTTTTCCAGGCTACTTAAGTGATCATCCATTGATACACCTTCTGGCAGACTGGTTCCATTTTGGAAAGAATTTGCATGGCCTGTCCCATATTCCAGAATATTCAATGGAAGATGGGAGATTTCAATTGCACCTGTGTCAGACATTAGTGCTGCCCTTTCAATTGTATTTTTTAGTTCTCTTACATTACCGGGCCATGAATATGATTCCAGATATTCCAGGGCATCCTGGGAGATTATCACCTGTTGATCTGGAATTTTAAATGTTTCCTGATCTTGAGATCTGTCATTGGGTATTTGCTTAGATTTTTTTGTGGTTAGGTTTTCAAGAAAATAGTATGTCAAATCCGATATATCATCCCTCTTCCTCAGGGGAGGCAATACCATGGGAAACACATTAAGACGATGATAGAGATCCTCTCGGAATTCACCTTTTTTGACCATATCAGGAAGGTTTTTATTTGTTGCAGCAATAAAGCGTACATCAATATTTATTGATTTATTACTGCCCACCCGGGAAAATTCCTTTTCCTGCATTACACGAAGCAGTTTTGCCTGCATTGCAGGAGTTATGTCTCCTATTTCATCAAGAAAAATTGTACCTTTATCAGCCACTTCGAATTTACCTTTTTGTTGAGCAATAGCGCCTGTGAAAGATCCCTTTTCATGCCCGAAAAATTCAGATTCCAAAAGGCTTTCAGGTATGGCAACACAATTGATTTTCACAAAAGGCTTGCCAAAGCGGTGGCTTTGTCTGTAAACAGCATCAGCAACAAGTTCCTTGCCTGTACCGCTTTCCCCCATGATGAGGACTGTGGCATCAGATGGAGCAACCTTGAGAATATGAGTGAACAACTGGCGCATGGCATTGCAATGACCGATTATTTCAGGAAAAAGCCTCGTGGCTTCAATTTTTCCCAGAATATCAGTGGCATGGCTTAATACCTGGCTGTAATACTGGATCTCATCATCAGGCTGTTCCCGGGTCATTCTCCTTTCTTTGGCATCCCTTTCCTGGAATATTGGCAAACTTTCTGTTTTTTTAACAAATTGTTTTATGGGTTTTAAAATAAACCAGAAGAGCAGCAATCCGCACAAAAAAGAGAGCACGCCCAATCCTGTTCCCAATAGTAACTTTGTTATAGCATTGTAAGCGGGCATGTTTAGATTCAAACCAATAATAAAAGCAAAAATCGATATTCCTGCAAAAATTATTGGAATTAAAAAATACAGGCTTATTGTGTATCTTAAATCTGAGGAAGATTTTTTTTGGTTCTGGTTTTTATTGTTAAAAAATTTCAAAATTGTCCAATCAGACCATTTTTGTTAAATCCCACATTGGCAGGAATATTGCGGTAGCAAAAAATCCTACCACTGCAGCAAGCCCGACAATGAGTATGGGGCCCAATGCGTCTGAAAGATTTTTTGTGGCATACTCAACCTCTATGTCGTAATGTTTGGCAATCTCCTGCAACATTAAATCAAGATTACCGGATTCCTCACCAATAGAAACCATATTCACCACCATGGGGGTAAAATATTTTGCCTGTCGCAGGGGCATGGAAATCCCCCGGCCTTCCACTAGAAGTTCCTGGATTTTTTCAAACTCTTTTGTGATTGCATTGTTATCTATAGTCTCAGCAAGAATTTTAAATGAATCAAGCACAGAAACTCCACTGGCCTGGAGAATTGAAAAAATACTGCCAAATCGGGACATTGCCGCTTTTAGAAAGAGCGGTCCTATAAGTGGTATTTTTATTAGAAAAAGATCTTTCATGAAAAGTCCTTTTTCAGTTTTTATATACTGGAAAAGGAAGAAAATAAAACCTGCTGAGAATAAAAGCATAAAATGCCAGTAATTATGAAGCACAGAATACATCCCAACGCAGATTTGGGTTG
>JAHJDU010000564.1 GCA_018812385.1 Pseudomonadota bacterium | reverse complement strand
CCCCACATCTGATCGAACCCGGGAGGCTATTTTTAACATCCTGGGCCAAAAGATAAAAAAGGCAAAGGTGCTGGATCTTTTTGCCGGAACCGGTGCTTTAGGCATAGAAGCCTTAAGCCGGGGGGCCTGCCATGCCACCTTTATTGATATGTCCTGTGATATCATCCACAAAAACCTTGAACTTTGCCGTTTTAAAGAAAACGCCAGGGTGATCTGTTGTGATATTGTTAAGGCTCGCCTTCCGGAAAGCCTGAATGGAAAGCTGTTTGACCTTGTGTTCATTGATCCGCCTTATGGCAAAGGGTATATTGAAGTAACCCTTGAAAAAGAATCATTTACTGACCTGCTGGATGATAATTGTATCATCATTGCTGAGCAATCCTGCAAAGAAAATCTTGAAATTAAATTTCCAGGCCTTGACATTTACAGACAAAAAAAATACTCAAAAACAAATATTTATTTTATAAAAAAAACTTAAAACTTAAAAAAGGATAACTCCTCAATGACAAAAAAGAAAAAGACAGCCATCTACCCCGGTTCTTTTGATCCCTTAACAAACGGCCATATTGATATTATTGAAAGGGCTCTTGATATTTTTGACGAAGTTATTATTGCAGTGTTGCATAATCCTTCCAAAAAAGCATTGTTTACCATGGATGAAAGGGTAAAAATGATCAAACAAAGCTTTAACGGCAGAAAATCCGTTCTGGTAGATTCTTTTGGCGGGCTTCTTGTGGATTATGCAAAAATGAAAAATGCCGTAGCCATTATCCGGGGGATGCGGGCCCTATCTGATTTTGAAAGTGAATTCCAGATGGCATTGATGAATAGAAAACTGAACAAGGAGGTGCAATCTGTATTCCTGATGACCGGATTCAGATGGATATTTACCAGTTCATCCATTATCAAGGAAGCTGCACAATTTGGCGGAGACATCAGTGATATGGTCCCGGAAGCAGTCCATCTAAAAATGATGGAAAAATACCCAAAGATAAAAAAATAAAAATGGACTTATGGCAGCTTCATATCTTTGTTTCTGTTGTTGAAAATAAAAGCTTTTCAAAGGCATCTTTTGCCATTAATCTTTCCCAACCCACGGTCAGCCTTCATATTAAAGAACTTGAAGCACATTTTCAATGTCGCCTTTTAGACCGGTTAGGAAAAATAACAGAGCCCACAAAAGCAGGTGAAATCCTGTATCAATACGCAAAAAGCCTCTTAACCCTCAAAGAACAGACAGAATCTGCTTTGCACGATTTTTTAGGAAAAGCCAAAGGAACTCTTTTTATCGGTGGCAGCACCATTCCTTCCGGATATATTATCCCCAGACTCATTGGACCGTTTTCAAAACAATTCCCGGATATCTCGCTTGAAGTGACAGCTGGTGACACCATGCAAATCGTTCAACAAATCAAAAAAGGAAAAATCGAAATCGGCATTGTCGGTGCAAAAGTAGATGACCCCCAGATCAAACAGGAAAAACTTATGACCGATGAAATGAAACTGATTGTTCCTGCAAACCACAAATGGGCAAAAAGAACATCTATTGACTGCTCAAAAATCTTTGAAGAATCTTTTATCGCAAGGGAAAAAGGATCGGGAACATGGCAATCCATTCTTAAAGCCTTGGACGATGCAGAGTTTAACTCAAAAAATCTTAAAACCAGTATTACCATGGGAAATACCGTCTCTGTCATTCAAAGCATCTTAAATCATATAGGGATATCCATCCTTTCAACCATTGCAGTCCAGGATGATATCAATAGCGGGCGTTTAAAAGCCTTGTCAGTAAAAGGCCTTAACCTCAGCCGCTTTTTTTACCTCACCCTGTCAAAAAAAAGAACATTATCTCCGATTTGTAATAAATTCATTGAATTTGCAAGACAAGCCCTTTAAAAGGCTATTCACGTTTCCCTTCACCTCAAAATAAAAATTTAAAAAAATAGTGAGCAAATCATTTATCGGAAATACCAGGATTGGTATTTCCGATAAATAGAGCGATTCGTGACCATTTGGCGGATTTGGCAATATTGCCAAATCCGCCAAATACTGATACGACAACTCAGTCCAGAGCACTCACTAGTACCTCCACCTGTAGCTGCGTATTTTCTTTTTCATAGGCCTGGTACCTCCTCAGATCTATGATAAGTCTATACGAAGGGCTGGCGGGGTATTATTTTAAAAATAAGGGCGGGATCAGGCGGGGTAAACTCGCAACAAAAAAAACTGGCGACATAATTGGAGATACAGATTAAGCAAAAAACCCATCCGCGATTAATTTTGATACATCAACTTTATTTTTATTCAGATCCACAGAAAAGTCTTTTTCAGAATGCTGTGAATATTGGATAGAGTAATATTGAATTTGGGTCTGCCGGGTATTGCCGGGGAGGTTTGGTGCGGATTGCAGGGAACTGTTGATTGCGATTCTGTACAGGCTCTTACCGAAAGTTGCGCGTTAAGACCGGCAAGTGTTTGAGTGAAACGAGTTTTGCCGGTTAGTGCAGCAGAGGTTAGAGCCTGTAGGAATCGTTCAATCATGTGAGTCGCAATCCGCACCAAACCGGATCTAATGTGGAAGTATCAATGTTCAACTTCCCAATTCTGTGGTTTACAACCGCATTAATTTTTGAAGGCTTTCTTTTACGACCACCTGATCTTTGGCAGAAAGACCACCAATTTTTCTAATGATAAGGCGGCTATCTAAAGTGAAAAGCTTCATACGAACTTTAGAAGGAGCTGGAAGACCAGCTTTTTTTATGCTGCCTATTTTTGCATCAAGCGGCCAATCAGGATTTTTGGCACTGGTTATCATTGCCAAAACACAGCTTTCAATAAGACTATTAAACGCATCATGATCTGATAACACCAAGGCAGGGCGATTTTTGTCGGTATTTTGGTCAGTGAAGGGAAAAGGAACCACTACAACATCAAAAATTTTATAAGTCACAATAAGCCTCTTGATCATTCTTTGACGACCATTCTGAAAGTGTGCTTTCAAGCGCCTTTGCAAATTCAAAGTCTATCGGTGTGGCCTTGCGGATCACAACCTTTTTATTCTGGTCTACTTCAAAAGCCACTGAATCACCGGGAATCAATCCTAAGATCTTTCTAATTTTTTCAGGAATGGTGGCCTGGCTTTTAGTGGTAAGCTTGCTTGTTACACGTATGTTATCTAAGATAGATTCCATATTATATCTCCTTTTTTAATTTCTAATAGAACACATACGGTATTACAGTATTACAGGAATGTCAAACTCCTTTAAGCTGTGGGTCTGTTTTTAATATTTTTATTCAAATCCAGGGAAGTCTTTTTCAGAATGCTGTGAATATTGGATAGAGTAATATTGAGTTTGGGTCTGCCGGGGTATTGCCGGGGAGGTTTTGTGCAGATTGAGGAAAGGGTTAATTTTAAAGTTTCCGATCGATCACTTTTCCGACTGAATCCCATCAAGAAACATGGAAAGTACCTGATCGAAAACTTTTTGTTGTGTTTCGCTTGTAAAGTTGCTAAAAGTATCTGATCGGAAACTTTTATATGGGTGATGCCTTGAAACCTTCCACAAAAATTAATAATCCCAAAGAATTAGGGCGGTATCTTCTCAAAGAGCGAAAAAGTCTCAAACTGACTCAAAAAGAGATATCTGAATTTGCTGATGTTGGTAGAAAATTTGTTCTGGAGCTTGAAAAAGGTAAAGCAACCGCTCAACTTGGGAAAGTATTTGAACTGTTGAACAGTCTTGGTCTTGAACTCCATCTCATTAAACGTGGAGATAGCTGATTTTGGAAACTTTGAATATTTTTTTTGGACAAACCATAGTCGGTTTTCTAAGTATTGATAACAGGAGGTTATTTTCATTTCAATATTCTAAGACATGGATAGGTTCTTCTGATGCTTTTCAACTATCTATTTCTTTGCCGATGCAAGAAGGAATTTTTTCACATGATACAGTAAAATCTTTTTTTTCTAATCTGTTACCGGAATCTGCTGTCAGGCAATTAATCGCGAAACGGCTTGGAATTTCAGATAAAAATGATTTTATGCTTCTTAAACGTATCGGAGGAGAGTGTGCAGGGGCAATTACACTCCTACCTAAGTCAACAATGCCTGAATCGCCAGATCAATACACGTATCGTTCTTTACCAGACGAACAATTAGCGGATCTAATAAAGCATATCCCCAGGCGCCCTTTACTTGCAGGCGAGGAAGGGATTCGCATATCACTTGCAGGGGCACAGGAAAAACTGGCACTTTTCTACAAAGATCCTGTATTCTATATCCCGATAAATGGTGCTCCAAGCAACTTTATTTTAAAATCGAGTATGTCTCATTTTCAATCTTCCATTGAAAATGAATGTTTTTGTATGATGCTTGCCAATGCTATTGATTTGAATGTTCCACCTGTTTTGATTGTTCGAAAAGAGACCCAAAAGGTCCTGTTGATCAAAAGGTATGATAGAATCTTGGATAATGGAGTGCTCAACCGTCTTCACCAGGAAGATTTTTGTCAGGCTATGGGGCTTTCCCATGAATTGAAGTATCAGGCTGATGGTGGTCCAGGGTTGAAAGCATGCTTTGATCTTGTCCGAGCGTATTCTGCAAATCCGATTAAAGATTTTCAGCAGCTGATGCAATGGGTGTTTTTTAATTACTTAATCGGGAATATGGATGCGCATGCAAAAAATTTGTCTTTTATATATCAGGCAAAACAGATCCGGCTATCACCTTTTTATGACATTATGTGTACGATTATATATGAAGATCTGTCACAAAAGCTTGCTATGAAAATAGGAGGAGAAAATAGACCGGAATGGGTTATGGAAAGGCACTGGAAAAGATTTGCAGAGGAGATAAAAATAAGCCCCTCTATTCTCCAGAAACGATTATTAGATTTTTGTCTTAAACTGGTTAACAAAATTGACAGCACCTATGCGAACTTCATCGACAGATATCAACGGAACGATCTATTGGAAAATATCATAATTGCCGTAAAAAAAAGAGCAAATAGAACGCTTAACCAATTCGATTAAGTTCACAGCAAAAAGGTTTGAGCCTGTAGGAATCGTTCAATCATGTGAACCGCAATCCGCACCAAACCGGATCTAATACACCACAACCCTTTTAAAATTTAAAAATTGCCTATCCTTCAATAAAAAGGTTCAAGGAATCAATTTGTTCTTTGTCATCGGTCTCCATGACCCTGATGATGTCCCTGTGCATCCTTTTTTTCAGTTCGCCGAAAATACCTCTTTTTTTGATGAATGTTCTGGCAAATGCTAAAGCATCCTCCATAAGTTCTTCCTTGTTTTCGCAGGCTTTTACAATCACATGGTTATCTGCAAGTTCCTGGGCGCCAAGACGTTTTCCTGAAAGAATCATCTCATTGAATTTATATTCAGGTATGGCTTTTCTGACAAATGCAATCATACCCGGAAGAAAGGGGATACTGATATCCACTTCCGGAAAACAAAAAAAACCCCTGTCTTTTTTCATAAATCTGAAATCACAGGTACAGGCCAGCATGGCACCATTTCCAAAGGCATGGCCGTTAATGGCGGCAATTACTGGGACAGGCATGAATAAAATTCTTTTAAAGACTGTGTTCATTCCATACATAAATAATTTTATACTGTCAAAATCCTTTTCATTCATTTTCTGGCCCAGCCATTCAACATCAATCCCCTGGGAAAAATTCTTTTCATCTGCGGAAGTTAACACAATCGAAAAAATCTCTTTATTTTCCAGTATTTCATCAAAGCATTGATTCATCTGCCGCACAAACGTAAGGTTCTGTTTGTTTGCGCCATTGCACATATTGATGATTGCCACAGACTCATTTTTTTCCCATTCTATGATTGCCATTGATCACCCCTTGCAAAATCGGATTCATTCTTCAAAGTAAACAGCGTTATTAATAAATTAAATAATTGAATAATTCAAGTTTAAAACCAGGTTTTAAGACATATATCAGATGAATTTCAAAAGAAAATCTGATTGACAAGCCTTTTGTTTTCTGACAAGCTCCGTTATGGTAAAAATAACATAATTTGGTCTGTAATATATTAAAAATCAGGAACACTCCATGATTATTGGAATTGATGTTGGCGGCACAAACACGGATGCTGTCCTTTTAAGCAGCAACAGAATTGAAAAAAAGGTTAAAGTACCCACAGACTCTGCAGATCTTTTTAATACAATTCTCTCAGGCTTTACTCAGCTTCTGGATAATATCGATCCAAAAAATATTAAAAGGGTTGTCATCTCAACAACCCTGACAACCAATGCCATTGTACAGAAAAACATGAACCCCGTTGGGATGATTGTTTCAGCAGGCCCCGGGATTGATCCTGAGGCTTTTAACACGGGGGAACACTACTATTGTGTATCTGGATCAATCAATCACAGGGGAAGAGAAAAAGCTCCGGTAAACACGATGGAGATCGAAGATATTGCCAAAAAGCTGAAAAAAGCCGGCATTGAATATATTGGCGTTGTAAGCAAATTCTGCGTTCGAAATCCCAGCCATGAAATTCTCATAAAACGAATTTTAAATAAATATTTTAAAAAAGTATTTTTGGGCCACCATGTCTCGGGAAATCTTAATTTCCCCCGGAGAATTGCAACGACCCATTTAAATGCTGCTGTATTTTCCCTTCATAAATCATTTTTTGAGGCAGTGAAACTTTCCCTTGAGGAAAAGGGTCTTGTGGTTCCCATTCAAATACTGAAAGCAGACGGGGGTACCATGTCCCTTGAATCTTCCATGGCTTTTCCAGGTCAGACCGTTCTTTCAGGACCGGCCGCAAGTATTATGGGAGCGATTCCCTATGCCCCCAAAAAACAGGATGCCATTGTGCTTGATGTTGGGGGCACCACAACGGATATTGCATTTCTGGTTGATAAAGCACCATTATTAGAGCCCCTGGGAATCCAGAGAGGCAGGTACAAAAGCCTGATCAGATCCTTACAAACCGATTCAATAGGAATTGGGGGTGACAGCGTAATCAGGGTAATAGATAAAGAACTGCTCATTGGTCCCGACCGTCATGGCCCTGCCATGGCCTTTGACGGGCCTGACCCGACTCCAACAGATGCTCTGTTTGTACTGGGACTGATGACGGATGGAGATCAAGAAAATGCCCAAAAAGGGATTCACAAAATTGCCATGGAGCTGGGCCTGACCGATATTGAGGCCGCTGATCAAATATTTAAAAAATGCTGTTCCATCATTTTGAAAAAAACCTTTGAAATGATTGATAAACTTAATTCCAAACCTGTTTATACTGTGCATGAATTTCTTGAAGGGTATAAAATCAGCCCTCAAAAAATACTATTGCTTGGGGGTCCTGCTCCATATTTTGCTAAAAAGATAGAAGAACTTTATCATATAAAAACCATTGCAGTGCCTGAGTCTTCAGTGGCAAATGCCATTGGCGCGGCTCTTGCCAGAACCACCTGTGAAGTTTCTCTAAATACCGATACAGAACAGGGTATTGTAAGTGCCCATGAAGAAGGTTTTGCAGAGCCCATTTCCAAAACATATTCTAAGGATGATTTAATTGAAACCGCACTCACGCTTTTAAAAGAAAAAGCAATTAATTTGGGTGCAGATCAGGACAATATAGATGAAGTGGAAGTGGTTGAATTTCAACAATTCAATATTGTTCGAAATTTTTCACCCAGGGGTAAAATATTAAGAATAAAAATGCAGATCAAACCAGGTATGATCAAAGGATTTGAAAAAATTTTGCTATAATTCAAAGAGGTATAAATGTTAAAGGCATTGCATAAAACAGGTCTTGTGTTCTTCCCTGCGTTTGACTGGGCCATTGATCCCACTCATCCTGAAAGAGAAGAACGGCTCTTGTATACTCAGGATCAGGTTACAGAGGAAGGCATTTTTGATATCAACGGGATTATTGAGTATAAACCTGATCTTGTTACCTACCAGGATATCCAGCGGGCCCATTTTTGCGTTCCTGATGAAAAAACCATTACCACCCAATCCCATCTGATAAGTGCGGGAGGTGCCAAAGCAATTGCCGATGCAGTTTTAAATAAAGAGGTAAAAAACGGATTTGCCCTGGTCCGTCCTCCCGGGCATCATTCCATGAGGGTTTCCCATGGGGGCAGAGGCTTTTGCCATATTAACATGGAAGCCATCATGGTGGAATATATCAGATCCCAATACGGCATTAAAAAAATAGCTATTATTGATACGGATTGCCATCATGGGGATGGTACCAATGACATTTTCTGGCATGATCCTGATGTATTGTTCATTTCCCTTCACCAAGATGGAAGAACCCTGTATCCCGGTTCAGGCTTTCCAGAAGAATTAGGAGGCCCCAATGCCAAAGGGTCTAATCTGAACATACCGCTGCCACCGGGCACATCCACGGAAGGATATCTTTATGTCATCAGAAATTGTGTATTACCTGCCATAGAAGAATTCAAACCAGATATTATTGTCAACTCTGCAGGACAGGATAACCATTATACGGATCCTTTAACCAATATGAATTTTTCAGCCCAGGGGTATGCAGAACTGACCACCCTTCTTAAGCCCGATATTGCTGTTCTTGAAGGTGGATATTCCATTGAGGGCGCCCTTCCCTATGTGAATCTGGGTATAATCCTTGCCTTGGCAGGGCTTGATTATTCCGGGGTTGTTGAACCGGATTATAATCCTGAACAGCTAAAACAATCCGTTAGTATCACGGACAAAATCAAAAAAACCACGGATCTTGTTAATTCCTATTGGCATCAAAAAGATGCGTTAAGACAAAGATCGGGAACACCCGGAAATATTGTGGCCAGACACCGGGAAATATTTTATGATACAGCCAATATCTTTGAACGGCAAAAAGAAAGAGTGAGAATCTGCCGGGACTGTGGCGGCTGTTTTGAAATAGATTCCAGCGCCAGGCCTGGGAACCATATCCTTGCCGTGCATATCCCTATCAATGCCTGTAAAGCCTGTATTGAAACCGGATATCAATTCTTTGATCAAGCAGATAAAAACAAATTCGATATTGTTTTCCTGCAGGACAGGCCAAAAGACCTCTATGAAATAAAGTGACATTGGATACAAAAAAATACAGACATCTGGAAATAAGGTCCCTTGTGGTTCAAGCCATAAGGGATTTTTTTACCGGCAACCTTTATCTTGAAGTAGAGACTCCCATCCTTTGTCCCTGTATTATTCCAGAAGCTCATATTGATCCTGTAACTTCTGAAGACCAATACTTGCAGGCTTCTCCTGAACTATGCATGAAAAGGCTTCTATCAAAAGGCTTTAATAAAATTTTTCAAATCTGTAAATGTTTCAGGAAAAATGAAAG
Organism: Pseudomonadota bacterium; assembly: GCA_018812385.1. Classification (GTDB taxonomy): domain Bacteria; phylum Desulfobacterota; class Desulfobacteria; order Desulfobacterales; family Desulfobacteraceae; genus Desulfobacula. The sequence goes on along the minus strand of JAHJDU010000564.1, from coordinate 4,474 downwards.
AGGGTCACACCATTTGTCGGAATTGACTATGCTGGAATGGTATGCCAAAGGTGATACCTATCTTGATTTAATGAATCAATGCCAGGGGCTGATAAAATTTATAGCAGCAAGGCTCAACCTTGAAAACCAGATAAAATACCAGGATAAAATCATCAGCTTAAACCGACCCTGGCAAAAGCTTACCGTTCAGAAGGCCTTTGAACTATATGCAGACAAATCCTTAAGTGACGCGCTGGCAGATGGCAGTTTTGATGAAATCATAAGCTTCCAGATAGAGCCCCTTCTTGGCAATACAAACCCTTGTTTTCTATATGATTATCCGGCAAGCATGGCATCCCTGGCTAAACTTTTACCTGGCAATCCTCAGTATGCACAGAGATTTGAATTTTACATAGCGGGTATTGAGCTTGCCAATGGGTTTACTGAACTGACTGATCCTGTTGAGCAAAAAATAAGATTTGAAAAAGAAAACATGATCCGGAGTTCTCAAAAAAAAACCACGACCCCCATGCCTGATAAATTCCTGGCAGATCTTGAAAAAATGCCAAATGCTGCCGGAATTGCATTAGGGGTTGACCGGCTTGTCATGATTTTCTGTAATGCCTTGTCCATTGACGATATCGTGACGTTTACACCGGAAGCGCTATAATTCTTTTTCCTGATTCGAAAATTCTTTCAGAATAAAAAATGTCATGATGATACACCCGATAATAAAAAACACCAGGGAAAATAATAATTGGCTTCCCATCTGAGGAATTTCATTTATATTGGTATAAATCCGCATATTTTCGACAACACATATCACGCCATCTTTTTTTATATATTGCTGTGCCATTATAATGCTTTTTTTAAACGGCCACAACGCATATAAAGATCCGACCATCAGTCCCATAAGAAATGCCATGGTAGCGTTATAATATCTTTTCAAAACAGCAGTAATAAGTTTTGCAAATAAAAGGCCGCCAGCAATAACACCAATGCCAAAGCACCCTAAAAAGGCCAGGTTGTCCCAATTCAATGTCTTTAATCCTGAGATGGCTGAAATAACTTCAAAATAAGCTCCCATCAGGATCAGAACCAAAGATCCGCTTATCCCGGGAAGAACCATTGCTGAAATTGCAACTGCCCCGCAAATCAAAGCATAACCATATTCATCAAGGGTATATTTTCCTGTGAATGAAAATGCTGTAACCCCTTGCTTTTCTTTTTCAAAATTATGGTTTTTCAAAAACTGGTCTTCATAAATTTCTGATTTCTTTTTTATTTTTTCGTAAGGATTAACTGCATAAGTCACATATATTGTACAAACAGCTCCTAAAATAACAAATAAAATCAGATAAGCTTTTTTCTCCTTCAGCATTTTTACAGGGATGATGATCGACATCAGAATCAAGCCGAAAAATAATGCATAGGTAACGCTAAAATGATAAATAATTAGATACTTCATCACACTTGAAAGAGAAATAATGGCAACCCCGGCACCCACTATTAATTTAAGAAGAAAAATGAAATCATTCTTTCTTAAAAACTCAATAAAAGTATGTAACGAGCTTGCTTTGCCCGCTTTAAAAACAAGGTTGCTGGTACAGGTTAAAAAATATAGGACATTAGATTTATTAATATTGTTCAGGATAGAAAAAACACGCTCATAAATTTTAAAAATTAAAAGAAATGTACCTCCGGAAACCCCGGGAATAATATTGGCCGTTCCCAGACAAAACCCCATAAGAAGCTCTTTGATTAATGAAGGTTGCTTGGTATCTTTTTTCATCGGTTTTCTGGGGATTTATTCATTCCAGCCATGTTGACCAACCAATTTTACAAATCTGCAAGCGCCGAGGTTTGTTGTTTTTATCTTTTCTTCGGTCTTTTCAAGCAGTATCAACTCCTGGGAAAAATTATCCCCTACGGGCATGACAAGCCGTCCTCCTGTTGAAAGCTGTTCAATCAAAGGCACGGGAATCTGCTGCCCACCGGCAGTGACGATGATGGCATCAAAAGGGCCTTCCTCTTTCCACCCTTGCGTCCCGTCTGAATACCTGGTGACAATATTATGGTATTTAAGCTTATCAAAAAGCTTTCGCGTCTGTAAAAACAGGGCGTTATTCCGTTCTATAGTATATACTTTATAGACAATCTGGGCCAGGACAGCTGCCTGATATCCTGATCCCGTACCAATCTCAAGCACTCTTTCGTGGCCTTTCAGCGCAAGGCTTTGAGTCATTTCTGCAATAATATAGGGTTGGGAAATGGTCTGGCCCTCTCCAATGGGTAAAGGGAAATCTCCATGAGCACTGTCGGCAAGGGCCTCACTGACAAATAAATGCCGGGGCACGGTACTCATTGCCGCAATAACCAAAGGATCCGTTACCCCCCTTGAAGCAATCTGTTTTTCAACCATTTCACGACGGCGACTGGCAAATTTTTTGAGTTCATTTTTCATGTCCACCTTAATACCAGCAACCACTGCCCTCGTCAAGAAGATACAGTCCTTTTGCATCTGGTATTCTTACCTTGATTTTTATCCTTAATATCAGTATTTATACCCATATGAACAAGCTTCAACAAATAATCAGGGCAGTTTTCATGTCCGGGGTTCTTTTTTTCATCGGCGTGATCGGATATATGGTGATTGAAAAATGGAATTTCCTTGATTCAGTATATATGACTGCCATAACAGTGACAACTGCTGGGTTTATGGAGGTTCATGAATTAAGTTCAGCCGGAAGGATATTTACCAGCATTATTCTGATCGCAGGTGTTGGCTATTTTTTTTACATTGCCGGACTTATCATACAATCCATAGTTGAAGGGGAAATACAATCAATTTTGGGGAGAAAAAGGTTGGATAAAAAAATCAGTAAATTGAAAAACCATTATATTGTCTGTGGATACGGCCGTATTGGAAGAGTATTGTCTCAGCTGATAAAAGAAGAGACAAATGATATTGTTGTAGTTGAAAATGACGATGGCCTTGTAGACACATTGGGCAAAGATAAAATGCATTACCTTCAAGGGGATGCGTCTGATGAAGAGATCCTTGAAAAAGCCGGCATTAAAAATGCGTCATTTCTGATTGCTGCACTTGGAACGGATACTGCCAATGTTTTCCTTGTATTAACTGCAAGGCAGCTAAATCCTGATATTTATATTATGGCCCGGGCCAGTGGTACTGATGTTAAGAATAAACTTATGATTGCCGGGGCCAATCGGGTTGAATCTCCCTATGATACCGGTGCCATGTCCATGGGATTAAAGCTGTTAAGACCCAGTGTCAGCAGCTTTCTTGATATAGCGCTATCCAGGAAAAGTGAAGCCATTCAAATTGAAGAGCTTTTTGTGCCAAAAAGCTCCAAGTATACCAATGTTGTTCTTAAAGATTCCGGGATCCGGCAGGATTTCAATCTGATTATTATATCAATAAAAAAAACGTCTGGAGAAATGCTTTTTAATCCCCATTTTGAAACCTTGATTGAACCAGGTGACACTGTCATTGTTATGGGGAAAACCCCTGATTTGAAGAAATTCGCAAAAGCCATCAATCCTGAGGAAAATTAAAAGGACCATGCCATATATTTTAAGAATGGTCCTTTTAGTTAGTGCCCGACCGAAAACCGCCAATTTCCCCGATTACTGCACTGGGCTCAAATTTTATAAATTATCCGCTTATCAGTAATAATAATATCAACTGTAAATTTTCTTGATTCCATCTGGATCTGATCAACAATCTGTTCTTCATAGGCAAGGGATACTTTTCTGCATGTTTCAGGCAGTTTTGTTATCAGCTTATTATAAAAATTATTACCAAACCCTATTCTTCCACCTTTATCATCAAATGCAAGCCCCGGGATAATGGCAATGTCAATATCTTCCAATGGTATCTTTTTGCATTTTTCAATATCCGGTTCAAGGATATCATTGGCGCTCGTGACAAGATCTTTGTCATAATTATTGATTTTATAAAGGTTAATGGCATTTTTTGCATAGGCAAAGACGGGTAAGGCAATTCCCTTTTCTATCTGCAATGCTTTTTTAATAATTCTTTCTGTGGGAATTTCATTAGAGATTGGCGAATACAAAAAAACCAGATGTGCTTCCATGAAGTTTGCAAACTCAAAAAGCTTATCTTCAATCTTTTTATATTTCTCAAAAAGCTCTTCTTTTGCAAAATTCTCCAACCGCTTTGCCACCAATGTCAAATTATTTATTTTCCCATTCTTTATTTCATCCATCTATTTTGTCCCTTTTATTACATTTGTCCCTTTTATTACAAAAAAAGTTTTTAGAAAATATTATACACCTTTGCCAAATTGTCAACCTGCAATAATCATTGACTGTTTACACACCTCGTGTTATCAGATTACAATTGTCGAAGAATCTTTTAAAATAAGAACTTAAGGACCTCAAATGAAATAAATTGAGCAGAAATAGCGCAGGATTTTGGTTCATCTACAAGGCGCATCAAATGTTTAAT
>JAHJDU010000563.1 GCA_018812385.1 Pseudomonadota bacterium | reverse complement strand
GGGGAATTATCAAAGATTTCCCTTCTGATCTGTTACAGTTTTTAAAACTAGCATGGTCAGGCGTGAAACACAGATCAACTCGTTTTTCTCGTTTTCAATGGAAATATCCCATACCTGGGTTGTTTTGCCCAGATGAACCGGTTTTACTACACCTGTTACCCGTCCTTTGGTAACACTTTTTATGTGGTTGGCTTTTATTTCCAGGCCCACACTGTAGTGGGAGTCATCAAGTGCCAAATAGGATGCAGTGCTGCCCAGGGTTTCGGCCAGGACCACGGATGCCCCGCCGTGCAGGATACCAAGGGGCTGCATGGTCCTTTTGTCCACGGGCATGGTTGCGCTTATAAAATCATCCCCTTTTTCTAAAAATTCAATGCCCACATGTCCGACAATGGATTCTTTTGTAAAGAGATTAAGGTCTTTTATTGTAAATTCTTTTTTCCAGATGTTTGCCATGTTATAGTTGTTTTTCTCCTTTTTGTTCACCTTCTTTTTTCATTTCAATATACCAGTCTTCATCACCATAAAGTTTTTCAGAGCAGTCGGGGCAGATACCATGGGTGAATTCAGCTGCGGAATGATCTCTGATATAAGACTCGATTTGATTCCAATAACCTTTATCATCTCTGATTTTTTTACAATTTGAGCAAATAGGTAAAAGACCGCTAAGTTTTTTTATCTTGTTTTATTATTCTGCACACTTCATATCCGTCAATCCCAGGCATCATGATATCAAGCAGAATCAGATCCGGCAGGCTTGTTCCCTGGACTGCTTTTAATGCCAGTTCACCTGTTTTGGCGGCCATTATCCTGTAATCTTCACGCAAAAATTCAGTTAAAATTTTTATATTGAAGCGTTCATCATCTACGATTAAAATGCAATGTTGTTTATCCATTTTTCACCATGATAATTATTTTTTTATTTGACTAAAAGAATTTATAACACAATTGCGCCCATTTGCTTTTGCCTGGTAGAGAGACTTATCCGCGGCTTTGATCAGATCAACAGGCGACATTTTTTGATCAGGTAAAATCGTTGCTACACCCAAACTCAGACTGACATACTCCGCAACATCCGAAGTCGTGTGCTGGATATTCAATGCAGCCACTGCACAACGCACATCTTCGGCGAGTTGCATCGCTCCTTTCATGTCAGCTCCAGGAAGAATCATTGCAAATTCCTCCCCCCCATAACGGGCCGCAAAATCAGAGTCCCTTTTTTTAACCCCTTCCACAGCCTTGGCCACTTGCCGAAGACATGAATCACCAGCAACATGCCCGTAATGGTCATTATACTTCTTGAAAAAATCAATATCCATTAAAATCAACGAAAGAAAGGATTTGCTCCTTGCCGATCTGCTGATCTCTTTTTCAAGCGTGACATCAAAGTTACGGCGGTTGGGAATTCCTGTAAGACCATCTAATAAAGCCATGCGATCAAGAAGGTCAGTTTTGCGTTTCAATTGGATATGCGTTCTGACCCGTGCCTTGACAATCACTGGATTAAACGGCTTGGTGATATAGTCAACAGCACCTATCTCAAATCCTTTGGCCTCGTCATCCGAGGCATCAAGGGCCGTGACGAATATAACGGGTATGTGCGCGGTCAGGTTGTCAGCTTTCAATCTTTTGCACACCTCGTATCCATCAAGACCTGGCATCATGATGTCCAGCAAAATCAGGTCCGGTGGATTGGGTCCCTGGGCAGCATTTAATGCCTGTTCACCAGTTTTAGCCGCCATGATTTTGTGATCTTCCCGCAAAAGATCTGTCAGCACTTTGATATTGTATCGCTCATCGTCCACAATCAAAATGCGGCTGAATTCATCCATGCTGTATTTTTCCTTTGTTTCAAATATAGGCTAATGACATTTTCAGGCCAACTATGGACTGATATTGCCAAAGGCCTTTCTGAGTTCTGACAGGGTTTCAAGCGCTTCTTGAAAATCCATGTCTGCCGACTGGTCGGAAAGCCTGGTACCCAGGTCTTTGTGGATACTGCCATGAAGATGAAGCAGTTGATTTATTTCTTTTGCTTTTTCTTCCGCATCAGGATCCATCTCCTCGGCAAGCCCTTGAAATTCGTCCAAAAGGGATATCATTTTTTCTATATTGATGGGTTGGTCGTTTTTGTTTTTTATGTCAATGGATGGCTGCTGTGTTATCTTCCTTTGCAAATCTTCGACAACTTCCCGTAAATCCCGGGTCATTTTTTCCATCAATGGCTCTAATAGTTGCAATTGATTTTCCTTAATCGCAGTTTCCACTTTTTGTGCGCTCTCGTATAGTGCCAGTGCACCTATTCCTCCTGCCACACCTTTAATGGTGTGCGCCGTGCGAAGGGCTAACTCGATATTGTTTTCCAGGAGTGCCTGGGAAATAACCTGATTGTCATTGCCGTGATCTGTGACAAAATCTTTCAGAAGTTCGATGTAAAGTGCACGATTTTCACCGGTTCTCCTCAATCCAGTCTCGATATCAATGCCGTCCAGGTCATGGGGAAGCACCGTCTTTTTCGGTAAGTCCTCTTTTTCTGGGATCGTTACCAAAACCGGATCTCTTTTACCTTCCGGTATCCATTTAACCAGAGTTTCAAATAAATTTTTTGGCTCTATGGGTTTGGCCACATGGTCGCACATGCCGGCGGCGAGGCATTTTTCACGATCCCCGGACATGGCATTGGCAGTCATGGCAATGATAGGCGGTTGAACTTTTAATGTATTTCTGCAGATGATTTGAGTGGCTTCATAGCCATTCATTTCCGGCATCTGGATATCCATTAATATGGCATCAAAATTTATATGTTCTGCCAACTCGACAGCTTCTTTACCATTGTTGGCAATGGTCACCCGCATCCCTGCCTGGGTTAACAGATCCTCTGCCACTCGCTGATTGATCTTGTTGTCCTCAGCCACAAGTATATGCGCCCCTTTGATGCCTTCCAGTGTTTTGATTTTCCAGTGGTCTGCAGATTTTCCAATTTTGTGAAGCCCTCCTTTGTCACCCAGAGCACCGACAATCGTATCCAGCAGGTCGGAAGGGGTTACAGGCTTTGTGAGAAAGCCTTCCAGACCGATATCTTCAGCCTGGCGCATAACATCATCACTGCCATAGGCGGTCACCATGATAAGGGTGATAAGACTGGCCAGTTGAGGAGATTCTTTTATTTTCCGGGAGGTGTCAATGCCATTCATGCCAGGCATGTTATAGTCCATCAGAACAAGGCGAAAAGGGTCCTCGACAGGCGCATTTTCAAGTGTTGCCAGAGCAGCTTCCCCGGAATCAACGCAGGTCACCCTGAAAGAAAAGGAGCTGAGAGTCGCTGCAAACATTTTTCTTGCACTGGCAACGTCATCCACCACCAGTACTTTCAGTTGATCTAAATCTATAGCAAGTCCTGGTTTCAAGATTTTCTCTGTTTGAAAGGTTCTGCCGAACACGACATTTAAATAAAAACTGCTTCCCTTCCCTGGCGTGCTTTCAACCCAGATCCGGCCTTTCATCTGCTGGACCAGATGTTTGGAAATCGCAAGACCAAGGCCCGTGCCGCCAAACTTGCGCGTGGTGGAGGCATCAGCCTGGCTGAAGGAGTGAAAGAGTCTGGATATTTGATCAGATGTCATCCCGACCCCGGTATCAGTGACCCTGACCTCAAGCTCCACTGTGTCCTGGTTTATTTGAACCGGTTTGATATGAACCACGATTTCACCGGATGCTGTAAATTTAACTGAATTACCCGTAATGTTCAGCAAAATCTGACCAAACCGCAAAGGGTCTCCAATAAGTTGCAGGGGTGTTTCCGGATCAATATCAAACAAAATCTCAAGCCCTTTTTCATGGGCCTTAATGGAAATCATATTGCTTAAGTTGTTCAGCACATCATCCAGCTTAAAGGGTATGGATTCCAGTTCAAGTTTGCCGGCCTCTATTTTAGAAAAATCCAGAATATCATTGATAATACTTAATAATAACCTGGCACTTTGGTGAACCTTTTCAATGTAATCACGTTGCTGGAATTTTAACCGGGTCCCCAGGCAAAGATGAGACAGCCCGATAATAGCGTTCATAGGCGTGCGGATCTCGTGGCTCATGTTGGATAGAAAATCTGTCTTGGCCTTATTAGCATTCTCTGCCTCGGCTTTTGCCACCTTCAATAACTGCGCAGTACGCTTGTGACCTTCAATCTCTGCTTCTAAAATTATACTGGACGCGCGAATCCTGCTATTGAACCGGATAAAAATACCAATGGCCAGGGCCATTACCACAAACAGAATAAGGATGAGAATCAACATGGGCCAATACTTTTTCAATACATCCTGAAAAGTGATTTTTCCTAGATTTTCATAGGGCTCGGCCTTTAAAAATTTCAGGCAATCGTGCACACTCTGGTAGTTCAGGGGAATGGTCCAGCCGCTGTAAAATGCAGATATTGCTGCCTTTGAATCTTCCGGCATTTCAATTAATTTGATGGCAACCTTTTCTGCCAATGCATCAGGTGTATGCATGACTTTAGACATAGGCCATTCAGGGTATGCCCGTGTGGAGTGCAAAAAGGGCAAATGTACAATGCCGCCTAAGTGTTCATTAAAGATACGAAAATCATAAAGATTTATCTTATTTTCCTGATGCATACGTTCCAGCGTATCTGTTCTGACAGTTCCAGCGTCCACTTTTCCACTTTTGACAGCATAAACAACAGCATCATGGGTACCCCCAAACTGTAAGGAGGAAAAATCGGAAAATGGTTTGATGCCCGC
>JAHJDU010000562.1 GCA_018812385.1 Pseudomonadota bacterium | reverse complement strand
GACCATTTTAACGGACAGAAACCGAAGATCAAAATACACATAGTAAGCAAGGCTTTGTGTAATCCCCGATGAAACCATCAGATAGGTTATTAAAAGGGCACCCAGACCCAAGACCCCGCCCAGAAATCCCTGAATAAGACCTTCTATATAAAAGGGTGTCTTGATAAAGGTTTCTGTCGCACCCACAAGGCGCATGATTTCAACTTCAAGCATGCGGGAATAAAATGCCAGGCGCACGGTATTTGCAGTAATAAACAGGGCCATTAAAAAAAAGAAACCGCACATGGCATATCCGGTAATTTTGAACAGGTTAAAAATTTTTAAAAATTTACCCAGCCAACTCTGACCATATTCAATGTCATCAACAATATCAATGGCTTTTATATTTTGAGCAAGGGTTTGAACTTCCTGGAAATTGTTATAGGACCTTATTTTGATTTCCAGGGCATCGGGCAAAGGATTTTCTTTTAAGGTCTTTAAAAAGGTGGTTTGGGAGGCCATGCTATTTTTAAGTGTATCAAGGGCTTTTGCTTTTGAAATATAGACCATTTCATCGATATCACCCAGGGAATTGATTTTTGTTTTTAATTGGGGCAGCATATCTGCATTGAATTCTTTTTTAAGATAAATCATTGCCCGGCCGCCCTGGTTCCATGATTCAATAACCCTGCCGGCATTCTCAAAAAAGAGCAAAAAAACACTGACCACCAATATGGAAAGGGCAATCGTTATAATCGTAATTAAATTTAAAAATTTGTTTGAGCGGATATCTGCCAGGGCTCTTTTTAGAAAATGGATCATTTAGATGTCTCTTTTTATCTTAAAGCATGATATCGGTGCGTATAATTCTACCGGCATTGAGTTCAATATTTTTGCCTTGAATTGTATTTTTCATGAGATGCAGATCATGGCTGGCAATCAATATTGTTGTCCCTTTTTTATGGTATTCTATTAAAAAATCAAGAATTGCCCTGGCCGAGGTTGAATCCAGACTGCCCGTGGGTTCATCTGCAAGAATAATGGAAGGTTCCCCGACCACTGCCCTTGCCACGGCAACCCGCTGCTGTTCGCCTCCTGAAAGTGTTAAAGGAAAAGCTTTGGCTTTTTTTTCCATGCCTGTGCCTCTCAATACCTGCATGACTTTTTTTTTGATAAAAGCGGGTTTTTTACCGGCAGCTTCCAAAACAAGGGCTATGTTTTCATAGACTGTCCGGGTGGGAATCAATTTAAAATCCTGGAATACTATTCCAAACCTCCGCCGTAAAACAGGGAGTTTTGAAGAAGAGATCCTGGAAAGGTTCATGCCGTCAATCAGGACCTGTCCTTCAAAAATATTTTCAGCAAGATATAATATTTTCAGCAGGGTTGACTTTCCAGCTCCTGAAGGGCCTGAAATAAAAATAAATTCACCCTGTTCAATATCAAGGGAAATATTCTTTAAGGCAAGCTTCCCCCCAAACCTTTTACTGACATTAAACAACCGAATCATTGGGTTTTTATTCTTCTTCTCGTTCATTTCTTAACAATTGTGTTACCGGCACCGTCCATAATTGACTGGCACTGAATTTACTGTTATAAATTGCCTGTGTCAAGGAGTGCTGCAAAACAGTTTTTCTTACATTGAGCCTTCACTGTTACCGTAAAACGGCTTCTTCCATTCAGTGAAGGCTTAAATTTTGTTTAAGGAAAGTGAAAACAATTGAAATAAGGTAAAAAAACAAAATGATATTATTTGATTCCCATTCTCATATTGACGACAATTGCTATGATAACGACCTTCAAGATATTATTGAGCGGGCACAAAATGAAAATGTCCGCGGCATCATGATTGTCGGTATTGATATCAATAGATCATTAAAAGCCATTAAAATAGCCAGTACCTATAAAAATATCATTACCTCAGTCGGCTTCCATCCCCATGATGCAAAGATGTGCTCCAAAGAAAGCCTGGACACTTTGACCAGTCTTGCCCAGGATAATTTATGTGTTAAGGCATGGGGAGAAATCGGCCTTGATTTTAACCGGATGTTTTCACCTTCTAAAGACCAGGAAGACTGCTTTGTAAAACAGCTTGAGATTGCCGGCAGACTTGATTTGCCATTGATTTTCCATGAAAGGGATTCAAAGGGCAGGTTTTATGATATTTTAAAATCCGAAGGCCCAAAAAGTCGTAAAGGGGTCATACACTGTTTTTCCGGCACAAAAGAAGAGCTTTTCAGGTATCTTGATCTGGGATACTATATCGGTATTACAGGCATTTTGACCTTAAAAGAAAGGGGGGAATATTTAAGAAGTATTGCACCCCATATTCCTGAAGACCGGATACTCATTGAAACAGACGCGCCTTACCTTACACCGGCTCCTCAAAAAAACAAGTTCAAACGCAATGAACCATCCTTTGTAAAATCAGTCCTGATAAGACTTGCTGAAATTAGAAATACAGATCCTGAAAATCTTTCACAAACCATATTTAATAATACCAGGACACTTTACAGGGTTGATTTTTAGCCAGGTTATTTTTTGCACCCCTTGCCTGAAAAGCCAAACCATTAGTTTTTTTGCATCAGTCTGGTAACAGCCTTTTCAAGGCCGTCCAGGGATAATTCATACATGGGGAAAATTTTTGAGATGGCCAGAATGGTGTGCGTATATCCCCACATTTCCTCTGAAACCGGATTCAGCCAGACAGAATGTGGAAAGGTTTTGTTCAAAAAATGCAATTGATCTATGCTGGGCAGGCCACTTCTTTCCGAGATATGGATAGAGCCGTCCCGGGCCATAAGTTCATAGGGCGCCATGCTGGCATCTCCGACCACAATCAGTCTTGTATCAGGATCAAGGCGTGAGAATTCAATAATCTTCTTGGGTTTCTTATACCTGGTCGGATCTTCCCAGACATAATCATAGATCGTGTTATGGAAAAAATAGGTTTTGACTTCCTTAAATTGTGCCCTGGCATAATCAAAAAGGGTTTGAACCACCTGGATAAATGGGTCCATGGACCAACCGCCGTTATCAATGGCCAGGATGATATTGAGCCTGTCCTTTAATACCCTGTCAAACACAAGTTCGATTTCACCGGCATTTCTCAGGGTCTCCTTGATTGTATCATCGATATTGATCATGTCCCTTGGTCCTGCAGGAATCATGTTTCTTAACCGTTTTAATGCCTCACTCATTTTTGCCTGGGTTAAAGGCCCTGCAGTTGAGTAATCTTTATACCGCCTTTCATTGGCGACTTTTACAGCAGATTTATTTCTGGATTGACCGCCAACCCGCATACCGCCGGGATGGTAGCCTGAATGCCCCACGGGGGAATATCCGCCCGTACCGATCCATTTCCGACCCCCATGATGTTCTCCTTCCTGGTCCTTGAGCCGTTCCTTAAAATATTCAATCAATTCTTCAGGCGACATTTTATTGAGTTCTTTTTCATCGATTCCCAATGCATCGGCCAACGCCTTGGGATTTTTAAGCCATTCATCCAGCATACCCCGGGCAATTTCATCTATTTCAAATCCGTCATTTTCAGGCAGGGGAACCCCTTCAAAATGGTGGGCAAACACCTGGTCATACAGGTCAAAATATCTCTCGCTTTTGACAAGGATGGATCTGGCGCAGGTATAAAAATCATCCAGGTTGTTAATGATCCCCTGGTGCAATGCCTTTTGCAGAGTGAGAAAAGATGTGGGAGATACGGGTATTCCGATCTCTTTTAAGGTATAGAAAAATTTTAAAAACATAGATTACCTTAAATTAAAACATTCGTCTTCTTGATACCAGAT
>JAHJDU010000660.1 GCA_018812385.1 Pseudomonadota bacterium | reverse complement strand
CCAGGCCAGGTAAGCATTTTTAATCATCACGGAAATAATTTCTTTAGCCTGTGGATCGTCTTCCTCTTTTAAAGCCTTCATCCAGGCCCTAAATACTTCTTCCTGAAGATGACAATTTGCCTCTATGAAAAGATTAGCGACGATCTTAGTTATCTCTTTTGAGGAAATTTCAAGCATGGGTTTTTCCTACATAATTAAGAAAAAACCGAGGTGTATGCCTCGGTAAAGATATGTCAACTATTTCAACTCCGTCCCCTGGTTACCTTATTTGTCCCCTTTTTTCTGGTCTCCTCTCTTTCTGGTTTATTGGATTTTATTTTTTAATCTACTGACTATGATTATAGCTCATCGATCATTCGATCAACTTCGATTCCACAAAGAGTTTTCAGTAAAGTCCTTTGAAAGCGATTCCAGCCATAAAGAGCTACTACACCAAAAAAGAGGCTTACTACTGCAAGGTATAATATTAGAAACTTGATAAATATCGATTCTCCTTTTTGAGAATCGTTGAACAGGAAGGCCATAATAATAGGACGCCATATTATGCCCCATATAGGCAGGAAATAAACCATGATTAGAATGGTTAATCTTCGAGTAAGTCTTCTTCGTAATTCACATAATGCTGGCACTTCCATAAAATTCTGATGTAAAAGATTCAGCAAAATAGCAATAATAGCCAGCATGAAGGAGATATAAGCAAGGACAGAATTAAGACTCAACATTATATCCCCTTCGATTTATTCCAGATATTTTCAAATTTAGCCTTAAGTTTTGTTACTCTTCTCTTATCGGCATTAAACACGAAGTAACCTCGGGTTTCTTTTCGAGACCCATGACCCTCAGAAGAAGCAGCAGAAGTGAGTAAGTTGCCATTCATTTCTATCCTATAAGAGGATTCAGATACAAAAAAATGAGGAAGTTGTTTGGCTGTAATCCCTTCGTAGGATTGAATTGGTATGCCAGCCTGAATGTACTTTGACGATAAATTTGGGTCTTCAGGATATTTCTCCAAGAGAATCCTCACATCTACTTCATCATCTAAAGACTCTTTCAATATGGGCAACATATCCTCATAAAAATTTGCAGCCAGATGACCAGTATGAATAAATAAAAAATCTTTGGAGTAATTTCTGAAGAGAACTTTCCCATATTGTTTTGCTCTTTCTAAATCGTGATTATCTGGCTCGTAGAATTTAAAGCCTTGACTATATGCGTCTGATATTTTTTCTTCGAGAGGTTGTGGGAGGATAAGATTTCCACCATAACTTTTAAACATTACAGTAAGACCAATAAATAATAGCATAGCACCAAGTATTTGGAATAAACTACTAATATTGATATTGTAATATTCAAAAACAGCGCCAAGAGCTAAGCATAGTATACCAATAAGAAAAATTATTGCGCCAGAGGAGGAGGAGATTGTTTTTGAAGTGTACATATTCCTCGTGCTTTGCCTCGCTAAGATAAATGATAGGAAATTTGGTTTCATTGGTTTTAAGGGTAATTCTGTAGACGGACAACAGAATAATGGAAGAGCTTCCCACACATCCTTAGAATATCCGAAAAGGGGAATTTATAATAACATAAAATCGTTTGATTGTCAACAGTTTTTTTGTTTTTCAAGGCAATCGCATAAGTATAATAAATTAATACCCTTCCCCACTCTTTTAATCGACAAATTGGTCTCTATTCTTGAGACTTAAAATCTCATTCTCCTAATTTTTCTTTAAACTTAGCGGTTAAGGCCGGCAGGATTTCTAAGCAATCACCGACTATTCCGTAGTGAGCGACCCCAAAGATGGGGGCGTCAGGGTCTTTGTTGATGGCTACAATGCAGTCTGAGGAGGACATGCCGACCAGATGCTGGACGGCCCCGGAGATGCCGCAGGCGATGTAGAGTTTGGGGCAGACTGTCTTTCCTGTTTGGCCAACCTGGTGAAGAGAGTCGATCCAGTTGGCATCGACAATGGCTCTTGAGGCGCCAACAGCTCCTCCTAATGCAGAGGCTAAATCCTCGACTAACCTTAGATTCTTCGGATCGCTTAAGCCGCGGCCGGCAGAGACAATGATCTCTGCTTCTTCTATCTTTGGTCCCTGGCCTGCTTCTTTGACAATCTTTAGTATCCGGGTGGTTATATCCTCTTCTTTTAGTGAAACCTTTTCTACTATTATTTCTCCGGATCTGGAGGAGTTG
>JAHJDU010000561.1 GCA_018812385.1 Pseudomonadota bacterium | reverse complement strand
TGATGGAAAATTGTATGTCCATCAAGCAATCCCGGAGATTAAGACGATGTTAAAATTATTTTAACAGGTAAAGCCTTCTTTGACCCTTGAAATACCCGGTATAACGGTCTGGGTCCGGTTGATCCCGGCTATTTTTCGTATTCGTTGATCTACGAATTCGGCAATGATTTCAGCATCAGATGCCAGAAAATCTCTTTTCAAAACGATTTTCATAAGGATATCAATGGTTCCATGAACAGAGTGAACCTCCTGAACTTCATTTATGGCAAATAATTTATCGAGAATCTTTACCTGTGTTGATGTGTTAATATTTATCAGAACAAAAGCAGTTATGCTTCGTTTCATTTCAGGATAATCCGGCGTGGTTTTTTCGAGCATGGCAGTTCTGAAGGCTTCCATACTCCGTGGAATCAGCCGGTCAATTCCAATACCATATTGCCGGGTGGAGGTTATTTCCCAATGATGGTAGGTAATATAGGTGTAAAGGTCGGCAATACTTCTTTTGGGGAAATACTTGATCAGATTTCCATTGTTTATGATGATGGTTAAAGGCGTATAAATGGTGTCGTACCAATCCTGGGCAGCCTTTTTAAACTCGGTTTCCTCGCCAGATATATTGGTCAGATGGTCATTATGTTTTTTGATCTGTTTTTCAAGGAAATTATATTTTCCAGCTTCCGTTAAATCAATTTTTTCAGGCAATCCGGTTCTTTTATAAAACTTTTTTTTCTCAAGATACAAAAGGTTTTCCATGGTATTTTTTGCAGAGAGCAGTTCAACCACTTTTGCCTGGATATCAAATCGGCCCAGCTCTTTTGCTGCGGATACACGGTGATTGCCATCCAGTACATAATAATCATTTCTGATCTGATATAGCATTATCGGAGGCAGGTCTTTCCCTTCACGCATGGCCTTTTTAATATCTAAAAACCGCTTTTCAAAAACATGTTTTTTGGGCCGGAACTGGGAATCGAAATCATGGTATTTGCCCACACTTCCAATGATATGATCCAGGTCAATAGTTTTAATACCGTGGTCGATGAATTGAACATCCTCCTCCTGGGTCTGTTGTTCATTAAATGAACTGATATGATTTTGAGCCTCGTCTTCTTTTGATGAAAAAAGATTTTTAAAAAAGTTTGTCATGGATAGACCTCTAAAATGGTAAACCCACAGGTGTTAATCACTTTTGTCGAATTTACCGTTGTGATTCTTTCGTCATGGGTTTTAAAGTCTTTGTGCATATGACCATGGATAAAATAATCGGGTTTTCTTTTGTGTATTAATGCGACAAAACTTTCAAAGCCAATATGGCAGCGGTCTTCGGCATCATGAACGTGTCGTGGCGGTGCATGGGTGACCACCATGTGGACTCCCCCTTTTCGCCACAGGGAAAACCACATGCCAGAGATGATTTTTTTCATTTCGTTATCAGTATATTGATTCATGCCGCCATTATACCATATGGAGCCTTCAAGACCCAGAATATTCAGCGATTTAAAACGGACAATTTTTTCATGAATATTTTCGCACCCCACAGGATTGGATGATGTGTAGCGGATATCGTGGTTTCCTTTTACATAAAACAAAGGCCTGTCAAGCCTGTCCCTTAAAAACGAGAGGTATTCCGGGGCCAGGTCGCCACAGGAGATGATCAGATCCACAGGTTCAAGGGTTTTGTCTTCAACCATTTGAGTTAATGACTTGTCAATAAAATCCGACACTGCCAGGATTCTTAAATTGTGAGGTGCTGTCTCTTTTGTTTTCATTCTCGCCGGAGATGGGCAAACCACCTGAATTCCAGTTTTTTTATCAGCCAGACAATTAAAAAGGTAATGGACATATAGAATACGGCAGCAGTGAGAAACGCTTCATAGGGGCTGTAGAACCTGGAATTAATGATACGGGCCGCGCCCGTAATGTCTATGATGGTGATGACACTGGCAAGGGAACTGCCATGGAGCATGAAAATAATTTCATTGCCGTATGAGGGCAACGCCCGCCTGAATGCACTGGGCAGGATAATTCTGCGGATGCGTAAAAGGTATGACATGCCGGCTGCCTTGGCTGCTTCTATTTCCCCGTGAGG
>JAHJDU010000560.1 GCA_018812385.1 Pseudomonadota bacterium | reverse complement strand
TAATCAAATCTACAAATTTATCTCTG
The DNA here is from genome assembly GCA_018812385.1 of Pseudomonadota bacterium. Taxonomy (GTDB): domain Bacteria; phylum Desulfobacterota; class Desulfobacteria; order Desulfobacterales; family Desulfobacteraceae; genus Desulfobacula. The sequence continues at coordinate 18,441 of JAHJDU010000560.1, read as the reverse complement.
GGAAGGAAAAGAATGACAGATTTTTCAAGGGCCATGGAAGAGGCGGGGAAGTTTTTTCCTTCAAAAACCGGAACCTCGCCAAAGGTGTTGCCCGGACCGTAAATATGAAGGATCTGCTCTTTGCCTTCAAAGGAAAGTTTGAAAACTTTAATTTTTCCTTTTTCAACCATATAAAATCCGTCTCCCTTATCTCCTTCATGGAAGATCATCTCGCCCCTGTCAAATTTAAGAGTTGAGGCAATGGAAGTTATTTTTTCCAGGTGCTCATCAGAAAGGCCTGAAAAAAGAGGTATTGTTTTTAAGTTTTTAATAATATACAATTCTCCGATTAATAGTCGAAAATAATTAAAAAACTTCAAAATCTAAAAAAAATCAAAAAAAGTAAGATTACTTGATCCAGGTCAAGGAATTATATTCTTTTTTATAATAAGTTCACATCAGGATGTAAAGATTAATTGTTCGTCAACCATAATATAAGGAGAAACTAACATGTTTTGTTTTCAATGTCAGGAAACAGCTAAAAACCAGGGATGCACCATTAAAGGTGTTTGTGGAAAAGAAAATGACACAGCCAATCTTCAGGATCTGTTGATCTATAACCTCAAAGGAATAAGTGTTATTGCAGCTGCGGCCAAAGCCCAGGGAGCAGCAACCCCAAAAGAGACAGGACTGTTTGTTGCCCAGGCGCTTTTTACCACCATAACAAATACCAATTATAATGAAGAAAATTTGAGAGATTGGATTTTGCAGGCCCAGAAAGTCAAAAAAGAACTATTTGAAAGCGCGAAAGATAAATTGGGAACAGATCTTCACGAAAGTGCCACATGGTATTCTGATGACGTGGCTTCCTTTAGCGCCAAGGCTCAAACAGTGGGAGTCCTTGCAACGGAAAATGAGGATGTAAGATCTCTTCGTGAACTTCTTGTCATAGGTTTAAAAGGGATTGCAGCTTATGCAGATCATGCAGCCGTCCTGGGTGTTGAAAAAGATGAAATTTATGATTTCCTGTTTAAAGCCCTTGCATCCACTACACAGGATCTTTCTGTAGATGAAATGGTGGGCCTGGTACTTAAGGCAGGGGAAGTGGCCGTCACCACCATGGCAGCTCTTGATGAAGCCAACACAACCGCCTATGGCCATCCGGAACTGACCGAAGTGAATCTCGGTGTCGGATCAAACCCTGGAATACTGATTTCAGGTCATGATCTTAAAGATATGGAAGAACTTTTAAAACAGACCCAAGGAACGGGAGTGGATGTATACACCCATGGTGAAATGCTTCCTGCCAACTATTATCCTGCTTTCAAAAAGTTTGCTCATCTTAAAGGAAATTACGGAAGTTCCTGGTGGCATCAAAATGAAGACTTTCAATCCTTTAATGGTCCGATTCTCATGACCACCAACTGCATTGTTCCCATGAAAAGTAAAAACACTTACAAGGAAAGGGTCTTTACCACTGGTGTGGTCTCCTATCCAGGGACAGAACATATTGCAGACAGGGTGAACGGCAGTGCCAAAGATTTCTCAGGAATTGTAGCGCTTGCCAAAACCTGCAACGCACCGGAAGAACTTGAAACCGGCAAAATTGTTGGTGGGTTTGCCCGCAACCAGGTATTGGCTCTGGCTGACAAAGTAGTTGATGCTGTAAAATCAGGCGCCATCAAACGCTTTGTTGTTATGGCCGGTTGCGACGGCCGTCAAAAAGGAAGAAACTATTTTACAGAAGTCGCTGAAAAACTTCCAAAAGATGCTGTGATCCTGACTGCCGGATGTGCAAAATACAGATATAATAAACTGGACCTGGGTGATATCGGCGGTATTCCGAGAGTATTGGATGCAGGACAGTGTAACGATTCCTATTCTCTGGCTGTGATCGCCCTTAAACTCAAAGAGGTTTTTGAACTGGAAGATATCAATGATCTTCCTATTTCCTTTGATATTGGATGGTATGAGCAAAAAGCGGTTGCCGTTCTTCTGGCTCTTCTGCATCTGGGTGTAAAAGGTATCCGTCTTGGGCCCACACTGCCGGCTTTTGTATCGCCGACTGTCCTGAATGTACTTGTTGAAAATTTTGATATTAAACTGATTACAGAACCTGATGCCGATGTAGAAGCCATCATGCAGGGTAAATAGTGTTTGAACGAAAACTCACCCATCTACTGCGTTGCTGCAAAATCTTGAAATCCTCATGTACAGTAGTACACTCCGGTTTCAAGATTTTTTGCGCCTTGTATATGGGCAACTTTTCGCCTAAACACAGGGTTTTAGGTCAGGCACTAAATAATGAATTAAATAGTGGAATATGAGATTTGAGTAGTGGGAAGTTGTTTTCCTCACTACTCAGACCTCATCACTCATCTCTTTATACGAGGAGGCTTAAAATGAAATGCCCTGGACAAGATACCCAGTACTGGAATAAAGATGCCATCTTTGAAACTAAATGTCCGGAATGCGGTCATCCCATGGAATTTTTCAAGGATGATGCCACTCGAAGATGTGCAAACTGCAAGAAAAAAATTGTTAATCCCAAGATGGATTTTGGCTGCGCTTCCTATTGTAAATTTGCCGAGCAATGTCTTGGTGCCCTGCCTGAAGAGTTTATTGCCAAAAGAGACGATCTCTTAAAAGACCGGGTGGCCGTGGAAATGAAAAGATATCTTGGAACAAATTTTAAATACATCGGGCATGCAGCAAAGGTTGCAAATTTTGCAGAAAAAATCGGGAAAAAAGAAAAAGCAAATCTTGCAGTGGTTCTTTGTGCTGCGTATCTATATGATATCGGTGTAAAAAATGCCCTTGAAAAATATGATTCCATTGAGCCTGAATACATGGAACAAGAGAGTCCGAAAGTGGCTAGAGAACTCATGGAAAAACTTGGAGCCAAAGATGAGTTGATCGATGAAGTCATTGCTATCGTGGGACACCATAACCGTCCGGCAGAAGATGATAGTTTGAACTATAAGGTTCTGTATGACGCGGACATGCTTACCCATATGGTAAGCTGCGAAAAGAAAAACGGCGTTGATGATGAAGAATTTTGCGCCAAACTGGATCGGCTTTTTTTAACAAAAGCCGGGAACGAGTTGGCAAAACAAGTGCTGATAGAAGCGAATTAGGAAATAATGTTGAATCATAAGCGAACCAGAAGAATGCTTATAATTCAAATCAATATAGAATGAGGGAGACTATTATGAAAGTGATGAGAAAAATAATCAAAATAGATGAAGAATTGTGTGATGGCTGCGGAAACTGCGTACTTGCCTGTGCAGAAGGTGCGATTCAAATTATAGATGGCAAGGCAAAAGTGATTGCAGATAAATATTGCGACGGTTTAGGGGCGTGTATTGGTGACTGTCTCCAGGATGCTTTAAAAATTATAGAAAGAGAGGCAGATGATTTTGATGAAGAAGCTGTTGAAAAGTTGTTGAAACAGCAGAAAACAGATAAAAAAGATGCCGCTCCTCTTGCCTGCGGGTGTCCTTCTTCAACAATCAGCACATTCCCAACAGCAGGGGAAGGGTCTTGCGCCTGTGCCAATAAACCAATAATGCAGGCACCCGGGCAGACATCCGGCGGTACATCCTGTCTGGGCCACTGGCCGGTTCAGATCAAGCTGGTTCCGGCGGGTGCGCCTTTTCTAAAAGGCGCAGATCTAGTGATTGCAGCCGATTGCGTGCCTGTGGCCTATCCCACATTTCATGCAGATTTCTTAAAAGGAAATGCTGTGATGATAGGATGCCCCAAATTTGATAATGCTGAAGAATATGTTGAAAAGCTCTCCCAGGTATTTAAAGTGTCAGGGATAAAAAGTATCACATCCGTTGTCATGGAAGTGCCTTGCTGTTCTGCCATGCCGATAATTATTAAGAAGGCTCTTGAAAAATCAGCTGTTGATATCCCGCTTAAAGAAGTTGTGATCAGTGCCCGTGGACAAATACTTTCATGAAGTGGTCCAGCGATGCAGAAAATGCCATTTTAAAAGTCCCATTTTTTGTAAGGAAACAAGTTAAAAAAAAAGTTGAAGATTTTGTTGGGCAAAAGGGAAAGACATCTATTGAATTGTCAGATGTGACTGAGTTGAAACAAAAGTTCTTGTCTAAAGGCGGGATGGAAAAAGATATCAAAGGGTATGAGGTCACCACCTGCTTTGGGGGTGCCGGATGTCCGAACACGGCAAATTCGTGCACCCAGCTTGCAAAAGATATTGAAGCCATTATGAAAAAAGAGAATATCCTTTCCTTTTTAAAAGAGAATGTAAAAGGAGATCTAAAGTTCCACCACGAGTTCAGGGTCGCTCTTTCCGATTGCCCTAATGCCTGCTCAAGGCCCCAGATCGTGGATATCGGTATCATTGGATCGGTTCTTCCCGGGATTTTCGATGAAGCCTGCACCCTTTGCAGCTCCTGCGTGGAGGGTTGTGATGAAAACGCTGTTACACTGGATAAAGAAAAAGAAACACCTTTGATTGATTATGGTCAATGCCTCATGTGTGCTAAGTGTATAAGGGCGTGTCCCACTGGAACCATTGGGGAAAAAGAAAAAGGTTTTCGGGTTATGCTTGGCGGAAGATTGGGACGTCATCCCAGGCTTGCCATGGAAGTTCCGGGAGTCCATACCCGTGATGAAGTAATGTGCATCGTTCAAAAGTGCCTGAAATTTTATAAAGAAAAGTCTAAAAACGGCCAGAGGTTTTCCCATATCCTCTCTTCCGTGGATCAGATTATTGATAAAAAATAAGTCTTTTTAAAAGGGTTTTCATATAAGCCCCATTAAAAATTTTGACGCTGGAATCGCATGGACATTGTTTTTGTTAGAGTCCTGGGAAATGGATATTGCCCGGGGAAACAGCTCAAACAGATGGTGTTTGTAAGAAATTTACCTACACTATAATCAGAAATATTCCAATTGATTCTTTGACTCCATATTAGTAGCCTGCTAAATGGTAAAAAAGGATTTTTATGTTTTAACACCAAACACAGGAGGATCGTATGAAAAGTAAACATTTATTGATCATTGGGTTTATCGCTGTACTCACCATGGCATTTTGTCAGACAGCCTTTACAAAAGAAAGACTAGTATTCGGTGGCGGCCCTGCAGGAGGAACATTCCAGGTGGTTGCTAATGCAGTCCAGGTGTATGGCCCCCTAAAAGATGCTGCCGAGTTTAAAATTCAGGCACAGTCTTCAGCAGGTTCAGTGGAAAACCTTAGAAAAACAAATGATGGTAAACAGCAGTTTAGTGTTGTTTATTCCGGTCATGTTTATCTGGGTCGAAACGGTATGATGAAAAATGATACCAATAAATATGAAGATGTTCTGGCTGTTGCATGGCTCTATGGAGCACCGGGTCAGCTTATTGTCCGTGCGGGCTCTGGAATTAAAAGTGTAAAAGATCTGGTTGGCAAAAAAGTGGGTGTTGGTAATGCCGGTTCTGGAGCATTTGCAAACTGTGAGCTTTTTTTTAGTCACATGGGTGTCTGGGATAAAATTGAAAGAAATGCAATGGGCTACAATGATGCAGCACAGGCATTTGGTAACAACCAACTGGATGCTTTCTGGCTGTTTACAGCTTTTCCGAGCGGTGCTGTCATCATGGCTGCACAGACAAATGACATTGCCCTTGTAAACCTTGATGCAGATGCCACAGCGGGCGGATTTTATAAGAAATATCCATACTTTGCAAAATTGTCTGTCCCTGCCAATACTTATAAAGGTGTAGATTATGACTCTCCTTCCTTTCAGGACTCAGCCCTCTGGGTAGCCAATTCAAAAGTATCTGCAGATGATGTATATAAAATACTTTCCTTGATTTATACAGATGAGGGCCTGGCCCATATGCATGCTGCGAAAAAGACATTTAAGAAGATGGCCCTTGCAACCGGCGCTGACGGTGTTGTAACTCCTTTCCATCCAGGTGCTGAAAAATTCTGGAAAGATAAAGGTATTTTAAAATAGACACACGTTAGTTTTAAGAGTATTAATTATTAAAGATACGGGTTTTTAATTCAAGAAAACCCGTATCCTCTAACCGGTAACTGAATCATTGGGGACAGATTTGAAACATGTTTCCAGAGATTTACAAAAACAGGAAGGCAAATCGTGTACGAAAAGCTAAATAGATTTGAGCAAATCGTATTTGACGCATGCTCAGTGATCCTGGTCGTTTTTTACTCCTATGCTGCGATCATTCAACCCATGGCAACCCAGTATCACAGGGGAGTTTATGTCATTATAACCTATGTTCTTGTCTTCCTATTGTATAAGTCCAAATCTAAGATTATGCGGGTAGTGGACTATACCCTAATTCTCCTTTCCCTTGTCTCCATCGGATACTGGATCTATATGTTTGAGGTCATTAATTACCGGACAGGTGCTGAAACAACAACGGATATGGTGTTTGCCATCATAGGTGTTTTAATTGGAATTGAACTTGCCAGACGAGTGGTGGGCAATGTGTTTGTCTTTTTAGGCGTAGTAATGCTGACCTATGGAGTTTACGGGTATCTGGCACCGGATCTGGTTTCCCATGCAGGCGCTCCTTTTACTGAATTGTGTGTCAGTATATTTTATAAAAGTGACGGCGTGTTTGGAATTATGGCCAGTGTTCTGGCCACCTATGTTATTTTGTTTGTGCTCTTTGGCGCTTTTTTAGAAAAATGCGGGGCTCAGAAATTTTTTATTGATTGGCCCCTTGCTGCTGTGGGTCATACAATTGGCGGGCCTGCCAAGGTTTCGGTTATTGCATCTGGACTTTTTGGTTCCATTTCAGGATCGGCCATTGCAAACGTTGTTTCCACAGGCATGTTCACCATTCCCATGATGAAAAAAGCAGGATTTAAACCCCATATTGCAGGAGGCATAGAGCCTGCTGCTTCCATTGGCGGAATGTTCATGCCCCCCATTATGGGTGCCGGCGGTTTCATCATGGCAGAGCTCACAGGCGTACCCTACTCAACCATCATGCTGGTGGCTATATTTCCCGCCTTGATGTATTTTTTCAGTGTTTTCTGTATGGTCCATTATTATGCCAAGATACATAATATTGTGGGTGAAAAATCAGAAGTTTCGGCCATGGAAATTTTTAAGAAAGAATGGTTTTATATTCTTCCCTTGGTTGTCATTACGATTTTTATGCTCTATGGATTTTCACCCGGTTACTCAGCCATTCTGGGGCTTATATCCTGTATTGTCATCAGTTGGGCAAGAAAAGAGACAAGGATCGGTCCCAAACGATTTATTATAGCTGCAAGAGAAGGGACTGAAAACAGTCTCAAGATTGGTGCAACCGTGGGTATTATCGGGATTATTATCGGCGTTTTGACATTCTCCGGTCTGGTGCTGACCTTTGCTGATATTGTGATTCACCTGGCAGGCGGTTCTTTATTGCTGACCATCTTCCTGATAGCCCTTGCATCCCTTGTGCTGGGAATGGGCGTGCCGGTGACTGCAGCCTATCTGATTACTGCAGTGGTCGCTGTTCCAGCTCTGACCCATCTGGGAGTAAATGAAATTGCAGCCCATATGATTGTTTACTGGCTGTCACAGGATTCCAATATAACACCCCCGGTCTGTATTGCCGCATTTGCCGGTGCAACCATTGCAAAAGCAAACATGTGGAAAACCGCCTTTACATCATTCAAGTTTGCAAAATTTTTATACCTTGGTCCCATACTTTTCGGATATGTGCCAGGATTTTCCCTTGATGGCAGCACAACCGATATTATTAAAGCTTTTGTTTTAATTTTATTTGGAACCTGGGCCTATTCATGGTTACTCAGCGGTATCTGGATTGGCACGATAAAAGGTTTTTTTAAAAAAAATCCAGCATAAAAAACTTTTTAAAAAAAAATTAAATTAAATCACTCCGGACATTTTGTTTTTGTCAGGAGTGATTTTTTTATTTTCATGAACAATAAATTTTTTATTGAAAAAATTAGTTGCATCATCAACGATTTTGTACAATATTAGGTGGAAGAAAGCTTAGCAAGCTGGAATAAATTACATTTGTGATGATAAAGACTTATTGATTTGATAATACTTTAAATTTGAAAATAAGACATAATTATATGGAAACATTTGAGAAAGTTATTGACACATCTATTGCATATTTAGTTGGCCGAACATCCAGGTCAATTATTAAAAGGCTGACTAAAAAATTTTCAGATGCCGGGTTTGACGTAAGTTATGAGCAGTGGAGCATCCTTGTTCATCTGTATCGCAAAGACGGGCAGACCCAACAGGAGCTTTCCAATATAGCAGTCAAAGACAAGGCTGCCATTACAAGACTTTTAAATGTCCTGGAAAAAAAGAATATTGTGTTAAGAATCCCGGACAGGAATGATAAGAGAAGCAAACTGGTCTATTTGACCAATAAAGCCAAAGATTTTAAAGCAGATTTGATTGCCGTTGTTGAAGAATTATTAGAAGAGGCAGAACAGGAAATTCCTTCAAAAGAAATGGCCCAGTGCAAAGCCACCTTAAATAAAATATTTTCTAATTTTGACCGGCTGAATCAGTAAATTATAATTCCACCAGTTTGTTTTGAATGGCATACCTGGACAATTCGGCATTGTTTCTTATATTCAGTTTTTTTAATATTCTGGATCGATAGGTATCAACGGTTTTGATACTGATATTATAGGATATTGCTATTTCCCTGTTTGTCGAGCCCATGGCAAGCTTTCGTAAAACCTGAAGTTCTCTCATGGACAGGGATTCTGTAAGGCTCCCACTTTTATTTCCCCGGATCACTCTTAGGGCCAAGGCCTCACTTGCCTTTTCAGTTAAATATCTTCCTCCTGCATGGATTTTTTTTACAGCTGCCACAAGCTGTTCAGGAGCAGACTGCTTTGTGACATATCCCATGGCGCCTGCTTCTATTGCCCTGATAACATATTGCTCTTCATCATGCATGGTCAAAATAAGGACTGGCACATCCGAACAATAACTGGTTAACCGGGCCACCACCTCAAGTCCATCCATGCCTGGCATGGAAATATCAATCACGGCAACATCAGGTTTTTTATTTATAGCCTCATCCAAAGCAGTTTCACCATCCGCTGCTTCAGCAATCACCTCAATCTCATTACTGTCTTCCAGAACTTTTCTTAAGCCTTCCCGGACAATATAGTGGTCATCGGCAAGAAGTACCTTAATCATGCATTATCCTTTTACTTTTACTTTACAGCAAATACTTGTTCCCTGGGACAATCGGGAAGAGATATCAAGTTTTCCACCAACAAGATTGGCCCGCTCTCTCATTCCCTCAAGGCCGAATCCATTAACACCGTTGTTATTGAGAACATCAAAGCCGCACCCGTTGTCCTGTATGAATAGAATGATATCCTCATCTTTTGTTTTTAATTCAACTATAATGGTGGTGGCATTTGAGTGGCGAAGGGAGTTGGTCACAGCTTCCTGACCGATTCTATATAAAGCAGTAGAAAGCGTAGTATTGATTTTAGGGATTTCATCGTGCTTGAACACACATGAAACATTAGAGCGTTTTTCAAAATCAGATAACAAAGATTCCAATGCATCGACAAGTCCAAGGTCATCCAGCACACGTGGCCTTAAGCGGTAGGCCATGTCCCTGACATCATTAATGGTATCATCGATTAATGAACACATTTTCCCGGCCCTGTTTCCGGCATTTTCATCAAAGCGTTTTAAAAACTTTTCAACCCATACCGCATCGATACGCAGGGCAGTCAGCACCTGCCCCAGGTGATCATGGAGTTCCCCTGCAACCAGTGCTTTTTCCCTTTCCTGGGAGGCAATAATATTTTTGGACAGGTTTTTTAAATTATCCTGGGCTTTTTCAAGCTGGACAGTTCTCTTTTTGACCTGCTGTTCAAGATCCTGAGAATATTGCGATAGCTTTTCCTTAGCGATTTGAAGATCTCTTTGAGTACGATTCTTTTCCGTTACATCCACACTCACGGCCAGGGATCGGATAACATCGCCGTTCTCATCCCTTACCCCATAACATGAGAGCAGGATATCCATTCTTTCGCCATTCTTTTTAACATAGGTATAGGGAACATCTTTACAAAATCCAGTGCTTAAAAATATAGGGAAAATAACATTGATTGCATATTTTTTTGATTCAGGTGTAAAAAAACTGATGAGCTGTTTGCCAATGACATATTCCCTTTTTTGTCCCATCACTTCTACCCAGTGATCAGAAACCCTGATAATCCGTCCGGCAATATCAATTGAATGAAGCATGACCGGGGTTTTGTGGTAGATATGTCTGTATCTTTCTTCACTGAGCCGAAGTTTTTTTTCTGCTTTTTTACGTTTTGTAATTTCCTGGATCCCCAGCAGGTAAAGAATCAACACCAGAATACCGGTCAGGATTAATACAGATATGATAGCAGGTCCGATAACCCTGACAAAGGGCTTGGATACCTGCTTTGTAATTTCTTTGTAGTTTCTTAAGCTAATGATTTTCCAGTCAGGATAATTTGTCACAGCCAGGCTTGAAAAAAGGTATTGGGCATTGTTTTTATCTGTTACATAACCGGTTTGTTTCTTTGAAAACCCGGTCCAGGTCCAGGGACCATTACCAAATTGTCTGGAATTTTCTATGGTGTGGATTTTTTTTTCATCCGGTTCCCATAGGAAATTAAATTTCAAGCTGTTTTTGTTGGAGATAAAAATAACACCATCAGGATCAACGAAAAGGAGCGTATCATCAGATTTTGGAAACAGCTTTGTTTCAACAAATTCCACAGAAGCCTTAATAATAGCAACTCCAAGGATATGGCTATGGGTTTTATCATAAACAGGGTGAGAGTAGTAAACGCCTCTTTTTCTGGAAGTGGTGCCAAGGGCAAGATAGGTTGCAGGTATTCCAATAATGGCTTTTGTATAGTAGGGTCTGAAAGAAAAATCTTTTCCCACAAAACTGTCTTTGGCATTTCGATTGCTCGAACATAAGGTAACCCCATTTTTATCCATAAGATAGCTGACTTCAAGATCAAGGGATTTTGTAAAATTATCAAGAATCTGATTGGCATTGTAAATCGATTCCAGATTGGTATCGTCAAGCGCTATGGCCAATTCTTTGATACCGGACAGGGTCTTAACCGGCTTGATATGTTCTGAAAGATAGGTGGATAGCTGGTCTGTTAAAAGGTTCAGTCTGGAATATGCGTCAGCTTCTGTTTTTTGAAAAGCAGCTTTTCGAAAAGAGTAATAATAGAAAAAACCCCCGGCGGCAGCCGACAAAAAAGCAAATAAAGCTAATATTAATATGATGATTTTAAGTCGCATAAAGACAAGTATATCTGCACAACCTAATTTTTTCAATGATTTTAAAAGGTTAATGAAAAGGAAATATCATTATTTGTTTTTCACCCTTTTAAAAAATACTGTGAACCTGTAAGATACCTTATATTATACACAAATTATAATTTTTTAACATTAGAAAAAGGGATAAATCTATGCCGGTCATAATATTTAATGCATTTTCGTTTTTACAGAAAAAATTAAAAGAAAAACAAGTTGGATATTCAAATGTGACCATGACGCTCAAACCAGGAATCCGTGCAAAAGATTTAATCAGGCAGGTTCAATTAGAGTCTGAAGATGTTGAGGTTGTGTTTATTAATGGGAAAGTGGCTCCTTTTGATACGATAATTCAAGATAAAGACCGAGTGGCATTAATACCACCAGGAACTCCAGGCCCTTACAGGGTTTTGCTTGGATTTAAAAACAAACAAAATAATGAAAAAGGACAATAACCAGATCCGTGCTTTTATTGCCATATCTATTCCAAAAGAGATAATAAAATTTTTACATGATCTTCAAGGGAAATTGCAAAAATCAGGCATCAAGGCTTCCTGGCCAAAGCCCGCCAACATGCATTTAACCCTGAAGTTTTTTGGAAATGTAAATGTCAGCAAGATTGATGCTATTAAAGCATGCATGATCAAGGCGGTAGCAGGAATACCAATTCATTCTTTGTCCGCCTCAGATATAGGGGTGTTTCCATCTGTAAAAAATACCAAGGTCATCTGGTCTGGAACAAGAGGACAGACAGATGTTTTGGAAAAACTTGTTAATCGTCTGGAGGATATCTTTTTTGAGGACATGGAAATTAAAAGGGAGAATAGAAGATTTTCCCCCCACCTGACAGTGGCAAGGATTAAACAGCCAATTTATCCAAAAACCGTGATTAAGCTGTTGCAGGAATTTAAAGACTTCCATTCTGATGATTTTGTTGTTTCAGAGATTAAATTTTTTCAAAGCGAATTAATATCATCAGGCGCAGTTCATAAAATAATTTTTTCAGTACCACTTATAACAGAATAGTTTTACCAGTTCAAAAAATTCATGTCTTGTTTAATTTTTTCAGACCCGAACAAAAGTTTCCTTTTCCTTTTTATATTTGCAAAACTATTTTTTGTGTTTTTGTCCGGTTTTAAAAAGCAAACAAATTTAATTAAAAAATTTAATTGTTATTTCGTCTGCAAATTATTATTTTTTCATGGACGTAAAAAAGTTTCAGCACATTTCTTTTTTTAAAAATTTTTACAACTATGTTATGCCCATATCATTTTTTTCAATGTATCAAACTACAAAGGTTTTTTAACTTCAAAATTAATTTGCAATTTTTTACTTCAAATAACTTTTAATCTAAAAGATATGACTCATATCAATATGGGCTTCAAAGTGTTCTTTTAAGAGGCGATAGTCCCTCTCTTTTAAATTGAGCATGTCATCACATGGATAATTTGCGTCTAATCCTATTGCCTTTAACCATTTTAATAAAATTTGCGAGGAATCAAAAAAACCGTGCATATATGTTCCAGAAACTCTGCCGTCCTCTGATATGCATCCATCTGTGTTTGCGCAGGGAATGGAATTTCTGGAACTGATTTCAAGGAGAGAAGATCCCGCCGCACTTAAGGATGTATACCCCATGTGGATTTCATATCCTTTGCCTTTGGCATCTTCCCATTGAAAATCGCTTAAAGTCGTCGTTTTTGGCGCCTTTAATATAGTTTGTACGGGCAAAAGATTAAGGGCTTTTGTCTTTCCAGGAGCGCCTTCAAGTCCATCGGGATCATCGACAAATTCGCCCAGCATTTGATAGCCACCACAAATTCCAAAAATATATCCTTTTGATTTATAATATTCTTGAAGAGGATCTTTAAAATTTTTTGCTAACCACTCAAGATCTGCACGGGTATTTTTTGATCCCGGAATAATTATCGCCTTATATTTTGACAGATGATCTGGTCGGTCAATGTAAATCGTTTGAAGTTCTTTTATCTTTGACAGGGCATGAAAATCCGTGAAATTTGCAATATGGGGCAGCCGGATAATGCCGATTGCCGGTATATCAGGATTGAAGTCTTTAAAATTAGTGCATTCTTCAATCTCTACCGAGTCTTCAGCATCAATTTTAAAATGCGTGTACCAGGGCAGAACGCCCAACACCTTTTTGTTTGTCTGCTCTTCAATCCAGTCTACCCCATCTTTAAACAGGGCAATATCCCCTCTGAAGCGATTGATAATAAATCCTTTTATCATGTCCCGATACTTTTGCGGGAGACACTCAAGGGTGCCGATAATCTGTGCAAACACACCACCCCTGTGGATATCTGCCGCAAGGATGACATCTGCATTGGCATATTCAGCCATGGCAAAATTTACAATGTCATTGGGCATCAGGTTGACTTCTGCGCAGGAGCCCGCACCCTCCAGAATTATTCGGTCATAGTTCTGTTCAAGCCTGTCAAATGCTTGGCAAGATTTTTTAAAATAAAAGCCTTTGTTTTTATGATAATCCATTGCAGTATGATTCCCATGTACTTTTCCATTGAGAATTACCTGGGACTGTTTTTCTCCTGTTGGTTTTAAAAGTATGGGGTTCATATTGACGTGGGGAGCAATTTTAGCGGCTTCCGCCTGAACAATCTGAGCACGTCCCATTTCAAGACCTTCGGGAGTAATGCCCGAGTTGTTGGACATATTTTGAGATTTGAATGGTGCAACCTTAACACCCCTGTCTGCAAGAGACCTGCAAAGAGCCGCTGCAAGGATGCTTTTCCCAACATCAGATCCAGTTCCTAGAATTGCAATATTTTTTTTCATCATTTTTCGATCCCAACCCGGGCCGTTACGCCTTGTTTATAATAGTGTTTGATTTCTTTAATTTCCGTAACAAGATCGGCTCTTTCAATTAGTTTTTTTGTTGCGCCCCGTCCTGTGATCACAAGCTCAACATTTTTGGGTTTCATGTCGATCAAGCCTAAAAGTTCTTTTTCTGTTATAATATTGAACAGGACCGCAACATTAGCTTCTTCCGCGATGACCACATCATATTTGTTCTGTTTTAAAATTTTGCATAATTTTTTATACCCTTCCACGCCTGCAGCTATATCTTCATCCGATGGGTTGCCTTTAATAAAGTTGCCAAGGCCGTATTGCTCAATCTTAATATTTTCAAATCTGGACAAAGCTTTTATTTCAGAATAATCCCCTTTTTTTAAAAACTGGCCTATGTAGACTTTTAGCCCGGCACCATCAGCCCGGAGAGCAAGCCCCAGGCTAGCTGTTGTTTTCCCTTTGCCATTGCCGGTGTAGATTTGAACATATCCTTCCATCACTGGTCTCCCAAAGTAGTTTTTGCCATTTTTAAATGTCATATTTCTTTGAATATCCTCTCGGGGTAAACAGAAAATCCAGGTATCTTAAAGAAGCACTGGAACCTACAAATAAAACCGTCTGCATCCCGACTTCAGCCTTATCCAGTTGATCCAGGGTTGCAAATGAGATGTTCTGATTTTCTCTCATGGCCCCTGTGATAATTCCAACAGGTGTTGTGCCTTCCCTGTGTTCCAAAATAAGCTCCTGTGCCCTTTTTAACTGCCAGTCCCTTTTTTTGCTTTTCGGGTTATACAGGACAATTACAAAGTCTGCCATGGCAGCACAAGTCAGCCTTTTTTCTATTTTTTCCCAGGGGGTTAGAAGGTCACTTAAAGAAATCGCTGCAAAATCATGAGTCAATGGTGCCCCAGCCAGGGCAGCACCGGCGGCTAAGGCTGGAATTCCCGGAACAATTTCAAGAAACAGACCCTGTGCGCTATCAGGGTCATTTTCTTTGTCTTGAGCCCTTAAAAGGTTTATATCTCGTTGTTTGCAGATTTCAAAGACAAGGCCTGCCATGGCGTAAATGCCCGGGTCTCCACCTGAAATAAGGGCGCATGATTTCCCGGTTAAGGCATGTTCGATGGCTTTTTCAACCCTCTCCACCTCTTTCATCATGCCCGTTGAGATGATTTCTTTGCCCTGTACTAAATCTGCAATCAAATCGATATAAGTTGTGTATCCTGCTATACAATCCACCTGCTTAATAATCTCAATCGCCCGCTGTGACATGTAGGCAATGTCTCCAGGGCCGGTACCAATAACATAAAGCATCATTTTTTTATTGCCACGGCCAGGGTGACATCCTTGTTTTTCTTCTTTGGAACAATCAATTTTCCGTTGTTGGCTGCCAGAATCGCTGCTGCTTCGCATACACTCTTAACTCCTAAATGTTTCTCTACCATTTTTGATGGTGTCATAATGGTTTTCACTGAATTTAAATTTTTTTTGTCATAAAAAACTATTTGAATATTCATTTCCTTTGAAAGAGCTAATAAACCTATTTCATCCTTTTTGATGTCTGCTGTTGCAAATTGACAAATGCTGTTAACTGACAAGTTTTCTTTTTTTAAAACCATAAATAAAAATTGTTTAAGCTCTTTGCAGCTTGTTCCCCTGTTGCACCCAATGCCTATGCTTAAGACAGGCGGTCTTAAAATTAGAGTTTCACGTGAAACGTCTCTGGTTTCGTAGGAACAGAATATTTTCCTTATAGCATGATCCTCCATGCTTTTATCCGTCCAAAAGGGTTTTGGCAGATCATTTTTAATGAAGTCGAAAGGATCAAATAAACTTACAGGTTCTCCCATAAGAAACGCCATGTTAATATGTTTTATGTTTTGGGGGGTTTCGATAAAAAGGCCCTTATCTTTTGCTATCAAGTCAATGGCCGGTAAATTATTTATGTCTGTTGCCGTGGTTATGACAGGAGTACAGGAAATGATGCCGGCAATTTTTTTTGTAAGCTCATTGGCTCCCCCTAAGTGGCCGGAGATAAGACTTATGGAATGGGTTCCATTGTCATCCACCACCACGACGCCGGGATCAATAATTTTTGAATTCAATAAAGGTGCAATGATTCGAACTGCAATCCCTGTAGAAAAGATAAAAACATGCCCTGAAAACTTATTAAATTGACATTGGATCTCCTCGGATAGGTTTTCAAATGTGACCCTATTTTCTTTATCATTTCCCCCAATTTTGGCAGAGACAAAAAGAGTTGAACCCTTGAGCCCAGCCTTGATTTTTTGACCAAGGATCTTTCCATTGGGTGTAATGCTCCAGACGGCAATAGGGCCCGGAGGTATTTTATTTTTCAGCGTTTCTATATCCATGGGAAAATGTCGAATCATATAGTTTCGATTTTAAAACTGCCTGATTGTCAATGCTTGCTTCAACAGATTTTCCAACAATGATCAGTGCATGTCTTGTGATGGAATTGTCTTTACAGGTTTTTACAAGGTTTTTTATTTTAGTATAAATTATTTTTTCCTGGGGATGGCTTACTTTATAGGCCACTGCGCACAAGGATTCTCTGCCATAATGTTTTTCCAGTATTTGCTGAACTTTTTCAGTATGGCCGATGCTCAAATATATGGCCATGGAAGATTGATGGGATGCAAGCTTCTCAAGATCCTCTGATTCAGGGACGGGTGTTCTTCCAGAGATCCTTGTCAGAATCAAGGTCTGGGTTACCTCGGGCAGGGTATATTCCATGTTCATTTTGGAAGCTGCGGCAAATGCCGCTGTAACACCTGGAATAACCTCGTAGGGAATGTTGACTTTTTCAAGTTCCCTCATTTGTTCAAAAATTGCACCATAGAGTGAGGGGTCGCCAGTATGGAGGCGAACAATTTTTTTCCCCTCGGCATGATAGGCTTTTATTGTATCAATAATATGGTTCAGATCCATGCCGGCACTGGATTTTGTTTCGGTTTTCTCGCCCTTCCAGCACAGCACAGCTTCAGGTACCAGAGATCCTGCATAAATGATAAGATCGGCGGATTTCAGCGCTTTCATGGATTTAATAGTGATGAGGTCAGGATCACCTGGCCCGGCACCCGCAAAAACAACTTTATTCTTATTCTCCTTCATATACCGTACCTTAGCTTAGGTTTTGATCCTGATATGATCCAAACCGGGTTTAATGCTTCAAGTCTATCTCCAAACGGCATGCCTTTTGAGTTTGATCTCGACACCTGAATTTGCAAAACATTTGGATCAAATTTATATTCTTTTAAGACCCTTAAAGAGGTCTCAAGGCTTTGCAGCAATACAGTATTGATCACAATAATTCCAAAGGGAGCCAGCTTGTCGCAGGAGACCTTAATAATTTGCTCAAGGTTTGCACCACCTCCCCCAATAAAAATTCGATCCGGGGTCTTCAAGTCTTGGATTCCTTCTGGAAAGGCAGTATTTAATACCTTAATATTATGGCAGTTAAAGCTTTGAATATTGTGATAAATATCTAAGATTCGTCCAGGGTGTTTTTCTATGGCATACACCTGGCCCCAGGGAACCTGAAGTGAAGCTTCAATACCAATAGAACCTGAACCTGAACCAATATCCCATACCACATGATTTTTTTTGGTCAGTTTTAATTTGGACAAGGAAATGCAACGGACTTCAGACTTTGTAATCAGCCCTTTTGAATGCTTAAATAAGGAGTCCTCCATACCAATATGTGTTTCACGTGAAAACTTGCTGTTTTCTTTTAACCGGCTCAGCAAAATTACCATATTGGGCTGGGAAAAGAATTGTTCTCCTACCAGGGCAAGATTTTCAAACCATGTTATCTTTTCTTTATTTTTGCTCCCAAGATTTTCCAAAACACAAAATTTAAAATTATACAGACCCTGTTTAATCAGGCCCGCGGCAATATATTGCGGGTTCATTTGCGGATCAGTTAAAAACGCTATTTTATACTCGCCCGCAAGCCTTGCAAAGGAAAATGCTTTCTGCTGTTTGCCGTGAAGGCTGATTATTTTTGCATCGTGCCATGGCTCTTTTATTGCTGCAAAAGCAGCAGAAACAGATGAAATGTTTGAATGAATATTTAATTGGGTTTTTTCAAAGTATTGGGTTAGCGTGGAGCCAATGCCGTAAAACAAGGGATCTCCGGAAGCCAGAACAACAATTTTGTGAAGGGTCATTTGTTCTTTAATAGCTTTAACAACACTGTCAATTTGACCAGTGATAAAAATTTTGTGTTTATCAGGATAATCGAACATTTCAAGATGGCGCCTGCCGCCAACCAATACATCACAGTCTTTGATTA
>JAHJDU010000559.1 GCA_018812385.1 Pseudomonadota bacterium | reverse complement strand
TCATGGGGCTCGGGTATGCCCTGACTGAAGAGGTAATGCTTAAGGACGGAAAGAACATGAATGCCAATTTCCGGGACTATAAATTATTTACTGCCAAGGATGCAGTAAAAATCAAAGCCCCGATAATTGAAACCGATGATAAGGAAGGGCCCTTTGGGGCCAAAGGGATTGGAGAGCCAGGATGTGTTCCCACTGCTCCGGCCATTGCAAATGCAATTTATGATGCTGTTGGTGTTAGGATTAAAGATCTCCCAATTACCCCTGAAAAAGTTCTGGCCGCTTTAAAAAAGAAAAATGGTTGACAGAAATATTTGTGTTTTCATATTTCTGATAACTGCTCACTTATAACAGAGCAAATACGCTCTTAATAACGGAGGTAAAACCCATGGTAAAACGATCGATTTTTTCAGCAACGCTTACGCTACTTTTTTTGTTTACTATCGTCACCTGTCTTTTAGTATTTCAAACACCTGTAATGGCAGACAAGATCAAGCTCAACTATGCCAACTTTACGCCGCCCCCCACATTCACCTGCGTCCAGATGGAAAGATGGAAAGTTGAAGTTGAGAAACGCACCAACGGTCAGGTCCAGATCAATACATTCCCCGGCGGAACCTTACTGGGTGCCAAGGAAATGATGGATGGCGTTATTGCAGGACAGTCAGACATCGGAAACATCTGCATGGCCTATCAGCCGGGCAGGTTCATTGTGACCAATGCCACAAGTCTTCCCTTAGGTATAAAGGATGCCAAAACCGGAAGCCTTGCTCTTTTAAAACTTTATGAAAAATACAAACCAGAAGAGTTTAAAGATGTTGTTGTTCTGACCATGTTCACCAATTCTCCCGGAAATGTCATGTCAAAGGTTCCGGTAAGAACGCTTGCTGATATCAAGGGCTTGGATTTAAGAGCGTCGGGTGGTGCTGCCCAAATCCTGAAAGCCTGGGGTGCCAACCCTGTGGGAATGCCCATGTCGGCAACCGTTGAAGCTTTGCAAAAAGGCACGGTAAAAGGTCTTTTCTCTTCTTTGGAAGTCCTGAAGGATTTCAAATTTGCTGAAATGTGCAAATATGTCACCATGACGGAAACAGTCATCTACCCCTTTGCCGTCATCATGAATAAAGCGAAATGGGATGCCCTGCCCAAGGATGTTCAAAAAGTCATGATGGATCTGAAAGAAGAGCAGGCGCTTTGGACCGGAACATATATGGATGAACAGACTCAAAAATCCATTGCCTGGTCAAAAGAAACCAACAATGTTGAGTTTATCTCCCTTTCAGCAGCAGAAAAAGCAAAATGGGATGGCAAACTTGATTTTATCACTGAACAATGGATTAAAGATAACAAAGAAAAAGGGGTTCCTGCAGAAAAAATTATTAACGATATTAAAGCGTTTATCCAATAACCCTTTTGTGACTGGGGACAGATTTTAAATCTGTCCCCAGGTTTCGGAGACTCCACATGGATCTTTTAATGAGAATCAATAAATTTTTAAATAAGCTGCTCACATTGACCGGAGGTGCATTTCTCCTGGGCATGATCCTTTTGACCTGTGCCAATATCCTCAGCCGGCAGGTTTATGTCCCCATCCCGGGAACCTTTGAACTAATGGGATATGCCGGAGCCGTCGTGGGGGCGTTTGCCCTTGGATACACCCAGTTCACCAATGGGCACATTTCAGTTGATGTCCTTGTCAACGTCTATCCAAAACCGCTTAAACGGTTCATCTCCATTATCAACCACGGGGTTTGCTGCGCCTTTTTCTTTATCGCTTCCTGGTATATTGTTCAAAAAGCTTTGACGCTTAAAAAT
This sequence comes from Pseudomonadota bacterium, assembly GCA_018812385.1. Lineage (GTDB taxonomy): Bacteria > Desulfobacterota > Desulfobacteria > Desulfobacterales > Desulfobacteraceae > Desulfobacula. Next base: position 9,831 of record JAHJDU010000559.1, on the reverse strand, counting down.
GCAGGTGAACTCTCCGAAACCTTGAGAATTATCTATTATCCTTTTATCTTTGCCGTGGCATTGGGCTGTCTCATTCTTGCTCTGGCCCTTTTTACAGATTTTTTAAAGGCCTTGCTGGCACAAAAGGAGGTCTTAAAATGAGCCTCACGCTGATTGGCATCATCGGTATTTTTGCGCTGATGTTTATCCTGTTTGTATTTGGCATTCCTGTCGGATTTGCCATGGGTCTTGTGGGTTTCTGCGGCTTTTCCTATGTAATAACTCTTGATGCGGGCTTTAACATGCTGGCCTCCGTAACATGGGACACCTTTTCCAGCTATGGGTTAACGGTAATCCCGCTGTTTATCTTCATGGGTCAGATTGCTTTTTATTCCGGGGTCAATGAAAAACTTTATAATGCAGCCTTTACATGGGTGGGTCATATCAGGGGCGGTATTGCCATGGCAACGGTTCTCGCTTGCGCGGCCTTTGCCGCCATCTGCGGGTCCAATGCAGCCACGGCAGCCACCATGACCACAGTGGCCCTGCCCCAGATGAATAAATACAAGTATGAACCCATGCTCAGCACGGGGGCCATTGCCTGCGGATCCACACTTGGAGTAGTCATTCCGCCAAGTGTGGTATTGATTATTATCGGACTTTCAACGGAACAGTCCATTGCCAAACTCTTTTATGGGGGTCTTGGTGCCGGAATCCTTTTAGCTATCCTTTTAACTCTGACGGTTTATGTGCTTTGCACCATCCACCCTGAATGGGGACCTGTGGGAGAGAAAACCACATTTAAAGCAAAGATCAAATCCCTTGCCGGTGCCGTTGAAATGCTCATTCTTTTCATGGTGGTCATGCTCGGGCTCTATTTCGGTCTGTTCACTCCCACTGAAGCCGGGGCCATTGGATCATTTTTTGCTGTTGTCATTGCTTTGGTTCAAAAAAAACTTTCCTGGAATGACTTTTATAATTCCATTTTCGATACTTTAAGAATTTCCTGCATGGTGATTGTCATTATTACCGGAGCCATGATACTCGGGCGGTTTTTGGCCATTACAAGGATACCCTTTGACATTGCCGACTGGGTGGTAACCCTTCCCTTTTCCAAAATAACCATTATGGCCATTATTTTTGGAATCTATATCATTGGCGGAGCCGTCATGGATGGCCTGGCCCTTTTACTCATAACAATTCCGATTTTCTTTCCTGTGGCAATAGAACTCGGGTACGACCCCATCTGGTTCGGTGTCACCATTACCATTGTGACCACATTGGGAGCTGTAACCCCGCCCGTGGGTGCCACAACCTATGTTGTGGGCGGGATGGCAAAAGATGTCCCCCTTGAACGGGTGTTTAAAGGGGTTATCTATTTTCTGCCGGCCTATATTCTCTGTATAATTTTAATGATGCTTTTTCCAAAAATGGTTCTGTTTTTACCGAACCTCTTGAATTAATAAATACAAAATCAAGGAGACAAAACGTGCGGTTACCAAGGTTTGACTATTTAGGACCCGAAACGCTTGACCAGGCCCTTGACCTGCTTGCCTTCCATGGGGATGATGCAAAAATTCTTGCAGGGGGGACAGACCTTCTGGTCAGGATGAAAAAAGGACTTTTAAAACCAAAAGCACTTATCAGCCTGAAAGCCTTGAACGAATTATCCTATATTAAAAAACAAGACGGATATATTAAAATCGGGGCCAGAACATCCCTGGCAGATATTATTGCCTCTGACCTGATTCAAAAAGAGGCCAGAGCTTTATTCCAGGCATGCGAAAAAATAGGCGCTATCACCATCCAGCATTACAGGGGAACCATCGGCGGGAATATCCTTCAGGACAACCGATGTCATCATTACAACCAGTCGAATTTCCACAGGTCAGGCCGCCAGGCCTGCCACAAGGATGGCGGAAAAATATGTTATGCGCGGGAAGAAGCTGACCGGTGCAACTCCACCTGCCAGTCAGACGGTGCCACAGCACTGATGGCCTTAGGTGCCAGCATCATCCTGGCACAAAAAAGTGGGGAAAGAACCGTGGATCTGGCAAACTTTTATACCACGGATGGTATCATGCCCTTTGCCATGGAATCCCATGAACTTTTAAAGGAAATCATCATACCTGCCCAGGGAACCCAAAGTGCCTACCAGCGACTTGCCTATAGGTCTGCCATTGATTACCCTATTGTCTGTGCAGGGGTTCTTTTAAAGCCATCCCCAAAAAATGAAATAGAGGATGCAAGGATAGTTGTCGGTGCCATGGGCAGATCCCCGCTCTTCCTTGCCAAGGCATCCTCTTCTTTAAAGGGGAAACACTTCGCAGATATGGCGGCCTTTAAAAAAGCTGCTGACGATTCAATGAACTCTGCAGCACCCTTTGCAGTTCATAATGTGGGGGCAAATCTTGAGTACAGGTGTGCCATGGTGTCCCAAATGGTATTCCGGGCTCTTGAACAGGCTGCGGCAGCAATAAAGGCATAACAGATAATATTGGAGTATTTTTAAAATGGAAAAAATTCAGATCAACTTAAATATAAATGATAAACCCTGTGAGGTCATGATCTATCCAAATGATACCCTTCTGGAAGTACTGCGGGACGAGCTTGACCTGACCGGATCAAAAGAGAGCTGCGGTGAAGGCGTCTGTGGATCATGCACAGTCCACATGGACGAAAAACCGGTCCGGTCCTGCCTGACCCTTGCGATGGAAGCACAAGGAACGAAGATCAAAACAGTGGAAGGGCTTGCCAACGAAGATGAATTGTCAGATCTTCAGCAGTCCTTTATTGATCACGGAGCTGTCCAGTGTGGATTCTGCACCCCTGGCATGCTCATGTCAGCTGATGCTTTGCTCAAAAAAAATCGCAAACCCGATGAAAAAACCATTCGAAAAGCGATTGCAGGAAACATCTGCCGGTGTACAGGGTATGCAAAAATTGTTGAGGCCGTAGGCCATGCTGGCAATCCACAGGACCATTGCCCGGATTGTAAAACTGGCAGTAAAATTAGGGAGTAAAGCAAAGGAGTAAGAGATGTCTGATTATACCATAATAGGAAAAAGGATGCCCCGGGTTGATTCCAGAGCCAAGGTTATGGGAAAGGCAAAATTTACAGCCGATCTGAAACTGCCTGGCATGCTGGTGGGAAAAATCAAAAGAAGCCCCTATGCCCATGCCCGAATCTTAAATATTGATACATCAAAGGCCCTGGCATTTCCAGGAGTCAAAGCAGTTGTCACTGGTCAAGATACCGAAGGTGTCAAATGGGGAGTATTTGCCTATACACGAGACCAGCAGTTTATTCAAATGAAAAAGGCAAGATACATAGGCGATGAAGTAGCAGCCGTGGCTGCCGTGGATGAAGAGACTGCCACTAAAGCCCTTGATCTCATTGAGGTGACCTATGAGGAACTGCCTGCTGTATTTAATCCCATGGAAGCCATGGCATCGGAAACCGAACTCATACATGAAAATTATCCCAACAATATAAATGTCCACATCAATATAGATACGGGAAATGTGGATGAGAACTTTAAAAAATCATTCTATATCAGGGAAGATACCTTTGTGGCACCGGAAGAATCATATTTCCAGGCCGAACCCTATGCTGTTGTAGCAAGATTCGACCATGAAGACTGCCTGGAAGTCTGGTGTCCCAATGGCGGCCCCCATATGAAATCCAAACCCCTTTCCAATGCATTCAAAATTCCCCTTCACAAAGTAAAGGTCAGAAAAATTGCCATTGGCGGTGCATTCGGCGGCCGGTCCGAGATCTGCCCGGCAGACTATATCTGTTCCCTTCTGGCCAAAAAGGCAAGCAAGCCTGTAAAAATTAAGTTCACAAGAGAAGAAAACACCATTGCCACCCGCCAGGGACATGCCATGATCACCACCCATAAAACAGGGGTAGACAAGGACGGAAGGGTCCTTGCCCGTGACACCACCTGCTATATGGACGGGGGTGCCTATTCAAGCACAGGACCCATTGCCACAAGCGTGCCCTTTCTTTCAATGGAACAGGCATATCGAATGGAAAGCGTTCGTTACAACGGATATAGGATTTATACCAACAAACCCATTAGAGGGATGATAAGGGTCCATGGCCGGAGTTTTGCTGCAGGTCTCGACACCCAGTTGGACATGATTGCAGAGCACCTTGGCATTGATCCTGTGGAGATACGACTGAGAAACTCCCGGCAGCCGGGTGAATATACCAGTACAAAATCCTATGTGGACTCCTGTGCCATGGATGAAACCATCCACAAGGCCGTTGAAAAATCAGGTTTCAAGGAAAAATGGGGAAGACTGCCACCCTTCCATGGTATCGGTATCGGTACCAATTCCGTGCAGACAGGGTTCCCCATGGGAATCCGGGGTGGTTCTCAGGCTTTTATCAAATTTAATGAAGACGGCGAGGCAACTGTCATATCAGGGGTTGTGGACAATGGTCAGGGCAATGATAACATGCTGGTCCAGATTGCAGCCGAAGAGCTAGGACTTCTGCCCGAAGACATCCATCTGGTTTCAGCCGATACTGAGACCACGTCTTCAGATCCAGGATCATATTCCCAGGTCTCAACCTTTGTGGGCGGACAGGCTGTGAAGAATGCTGCCCAAAACTGCCGGGAAAAACTCTTTGATACGGCTTCCAAAATATTAAAAGTAGCGCCTGAAAAGCTTGCTGCAAAAAACCGTCTGATTTTTGTCAAAGATGACCCTGAAAAATCTATCCCCATTAAAAAAGTAGTGAGAATCAGCCTTTTGAACTTCAATTCTGTTAATGCCGAAGGCGGATACTGGCCCAGGGTGGACATGAAACGCGAATGGGTGTCCAACCCATATGGACAACTATGCGAAGCCTTTACATTCGGCACTACCATAGTCGAGGTTAAAGTAGATCCTGACACAGGTCAGGTTAAGGTGCTTGAGGCCACTGCTGCCCAGGATGTGGGATATGCCTTGAATCCCCTGGTATTAGAAGGCCAGTTTGAAGGTTCTATTGCCATGGGCGGACAGGGCGGCATGCTAACCGAATATCATGAGTGGAAGGATGGCCGGTGTATCAATCCCACCATGCTGGATTATAAACTGCCCCTGGCCTGTGACATGCCTCCTAAAATAAATAATATCCTCGTGGAATCGATTGATCCAAAAGGACCATACGGTGCCAAGGAAGCAGCCATGGCCATAGCCATGTCTGCAGCCCAGGCCTACAGCGCAGCCGTCAGTAATGCCATTGGTGTATACATGGACTCTTTCCCCTTAACCCCGGACAAAATACTTGCTGCCATAAAAAAGAAAAAAGCAGAAACTATTCACCATAAAGAACACGAAGAGAAATGAAGAAAATCAGAGTTGAAGATGCTATTGGAACCGTTCTCGCCCACGACTTGACACGGATTACCAGAGATAAATTTAAAGGGGTCGGATTTAAAAAAGGACATGTTGTACAAAAAGAGGACATCCCGGAACTTTTAAAGATCGGCAAGCAATATCTCTTTGTCCTTGATCTGGGAAAAGATCAGCTCCATGAAAACGATGCGGCCCAAAGGATTTCAAAGGCTATTTCAGACCCGGCCCTGGAATTTTCAGAACCCGGGGAAGGTAAAATTAATATTATCACCCCCCATGCAGGCCTTCTAAAAATCAATATTGATGCGCTGCTTTGCGTCAACAAGATGGAGAGCATTATTGTCGCCACCTTGAAAAACACTTTTCCCTGCAAAAAAGGGGAAATCATTGCCGCCACTCGAATTATTCCATTGACCATCCCCACAAAAAATATCGAAGCCCTGGAGGTCCTGGCCAACGAGGCTGCGCCCATTCTGTCGGTTATGCCCTACAAATCCTTAAAAGTCGGAGCCGTGGTAACGGGCTCTGAAATCTATAACGGATTAATTACAGACGACTTTAATCCCTCCGTGGGCAGAAAAATCAGTCAGGCCGGATGTACTCTCATTAAAAAAATCCTTGTGCCCGATGATGTTAATGCCATTTCCAATGCCGTTCTGGAATTAAAAAATCTCGGGTGTGAGCTGATCATTACCACAGGAGGGCTATCCGTGGACCCGGATGATGTCACACGCCAGGGCGTTATCACGGCTGGAGCAGATGTTACATTCTACGGCAGCCCGGTTCTTCCCGGGGCCATGCTCATGATCTCACAGCTTGATGACATACCTGTTATCAGCCTTCCGGCCTGTGTGTTTTATTACAAACAGACCGTGTTTGATCTGGTTTTGCCAAGAGTCCTTGCCGGAGAAAAAATAACTAAGGATGATATTGCAGCCATGGGGCATGGTGGATTGTGCATGAATTGTCAGGTCTGTCACTATCCTGTCTGTTCTTTTGGAAGATAAACAAAAAAGGATGCCGTCATGACGGAAACGATGACAATACCGCTCAATGAACTTGTGATTGCAATAAAAGGGGCTGGAGAAATGGCCACGGGTACGGCCTGCCGCCTCTTTCAAGCAAATTTTAAACGCATATTCATGTTGGAAATCCCTGGCCCCATGGCTGTGAGACGGCAGGTAAGTTTCTGCGAGGCAATCCATGATGAAGAAATTGTCGTGGAAGGGGTTAAGGCCAAAAAAGTTTCAGATATAGATATTATTCATTCAGCGTGGGAGAACAATTGCATTCCGGTCATTGTTGACCCAGATTGGAAATCCATCAAAAAAATCCGTCCCCATGTGGTGATTGATGCCATTATTGCCAAGAAAAACCTGGGTACAAATCTTTTTGAAGCTCCTTTAGTCATCGGTCTTGGACCCGGTTTTGAGGCTGGAAAAGATGTGCACATGGCCATAGAAACCAATAGGGGTCACAACCTTGGAAGGGTCATTTTAGAAGGCTGCCCTGAACCCAATACTGGTTCCCCCGGCAATATAAAGGGGTATACCAGAGAGAGGGTCCTGCGGGCACCCTGTTCAGGCGTATTCAAATCTTCTTTATCCATAGGAGCCCCTGTCAAAAAAAACGATGTGGTGGGACATGTTGACAACAAACCCGTCATCGCTCAGATAGATGGTGTTTTAAGAGGACAGATAAGAAATAACACCAGGGTCAAAGATCAACTTAAAATCGGAGACATTGATCCCAGGGGAAAAATCGAATATTGCACAACCATCTCGGAAAAAGCCCGGGCCATTGGGGGCAGTGTGTTGGAAGCTATTTTAAAAAAATACAATCAATGACAAATTAAGCTGTTAAGAGAATTTAATCATGGGTTATCTGAGCAGCACTGGTGCTGAAAATAGGATCTTAAACCAAATAATTAAAACAGGTAAATAAAAAAAATTAATATGGACTATAGGAGCAAAAATATGCGGGTATTAATAATAGGCGGAGTCGGCGGTATGGGTCAGGGTGTGGCAAGAGATCTGATAAAACAGGAACAGGTTACAGATGTTATTTTAGCAGATCTGTATCCAGACCCGGAAAGACTCTCAACAAAATTACGCGAAAGTGAAAAAACAACACTGATAAAAATGGATGTCAATGACCATGACGTCATGGTCAAGGCATTCAAGGACGTCAATGTGGTCATCAACACTGCAGGGCCGTTTTATAAGACAGCCGTGCCCGTGGCCAAAGCAGCTATTGAGGCCAAAGTAAATTACATTGATATCTGTGATGATTATGAGGGCACCCAGATTCTGTTTAATTCGGGAATAGACAAAATGGCAAAAGAAGCGGGCATCACAGTTCTCACTGGCATGGGCTCTGATCCCGGAACCAACAATATCCTGGTTAAATGGTATGCAGACAGGCTGGACAGTGTTGATGAGATATATCTTTATTGGGTTGTCAGTATTGCCGAACTTACAGGAGCTGCATGGGACCATGGTCTTCATATGACTTTGGGCAAAATCCCCCAATATATTGACGGAAAACTTGTCTATGTGGAAGGCGGCACAGGTGTAGAGGCAGAACAATTCCTTGAACCCCTTGGCACCTGCCATGTCCGCTACGTGGGACATCCCCAGCCCTTGACGCTGCCCAGATACATTAAAGGGGTTAAAAATGTCATCATCAAGGGAGCTCTTATCCCTTCATGGGTGGATGAACTGATACAAGAGCAGAAAGAGACAGGTCTTTTAGGCACAGACCCCATTGATATCAAAGGAACCAAAGTCACCCCCTATGACCTGGCGCTAAAACTCTGGGAGACCATCCCAGAGGGAAGGGACAACGGTCCCCAGTCTTCGGGCCTTAAAGTCATTGTTAAAGGGGAAAGAGACGGACAAAAGGTCACCTACACGGCCGACATGGTGGGCAGAATGGCCCCGGGAACAGGACTTCCTGCCTCTATTGCATCGCTTATGATGGATGCAGGAGATGTGACTATAAAAGGTGTTGTGGCCCCGGAAGGGTGCATTGACCCTGATAAGTTCCTATCTGCATTTTTAAAGAGAGGTGCCAGAATACATCAGACCGAAACAATTTCATCAATGTTTAAAGTTGAGAAATAAATCAGGAGGCTTCCATGAAAGAGACAAAAAAACTAAATATCACCAAAAGCCGGGAATTGTTTGAAGAGGCACTGACACTTATCCCAGGAGGTGTCCTGGGTGCCAGAAAGCCAGGCGATTTTATTGACGGAGAATACCCCATTTTTCTTGATACAGGGAAAGGCTGCCGTTTGGTTGATGTTGATGGTAATGAATTTGTTGATTTTCTTTGCGGTTATGGCCCCATCATCCTGGGTTATCGTGAAGAAGAGGTGGATGAAGCCGTTTATAAACAGATAAAAGAAAAAGGGTTCTGTTTCACCCTGACCCAGAAATTTCAGAACGAGCTTGCCAAAAAATTGACCCAGATTGTACCCTGTTCCGAAATGAGCATTTTCCTGAAAACAGGTTCTGATGCCACCACAGCAAGCATCCGTATTGCACGGGCCCACACACAAAAACTTAAGGTAATGCGATGCGGCTATCATGGCTGGCATGACTGGTGCGTTGAGATGAAAGGCGGCATCCCGTCAAAATTCTATGAAGATGTTTTTGAATTCCAATACAATCATCTTGACCAGCTGGAAGAGCTGATGGCAACCCATGGACATGAGACTGCCGCCATCATCATGACACCTTTTGGCCATCCCAACCACCAGGAAATGCAACTTCCTGCACCTGGTTTCCTTGAAGGAGCCAGACAAATTGCAGACAAATATGGGGCTGTTCTGGTCTATGATGAAATTCGTACGGGTTTCAGGCTTTCCATGGGAGGTGCCCAGAAACTTTATGGTGTCACCCCGGATCTGACTGTTCTTGGGAAAGCCATGGCCAACGGATATCCCATCTCCGTTGTAACGGGTAAAAAAGATATCATGATGGCGGCTGAAACCAAGCTGTTCATTTCCTCCACCTTTTTTCCCAACAGCGAAGCCTTTGTTGCAGCACTTAAAACCATTGAAATTCTTGAACGGGACAAGGTATTGGAAAATATCTGGGAAAAGGGAAAAGGGTTCATGAATAGTATTCAGGCATTGATTGACAAACATGATGTGGGAGCGGAACTGACAGGTGTGGCCCCCATGTTCTACATCACCTTTAAAAAAGATGAAACAGGCGCATACAAGAGCAAACGAAAGGATTTTTACACACAGCTCATCAGAAAAGGATTCTTTTTCACCCCCTTTCACCATGCCTATATAAGTTATAGACACACCCAGGAAGATCTGGATCTAACCCTGACCGCGATGGATGAATCTTTGGCTTTCATTAAAGATAAATATCAATAAAGGGTTCAGGCCATCCGTGCTTTTACGCAACCTGTGGAACTGAAAATACTTTCAATAAATCTATTCAGCGGGAATGCCAATCCTGGCATTCCCGCTGAATA
>JAHJDU010000558.1 GCA_018812385.1 Pseudomonadota bacterium | reverse complement strand
GGTGTTTGGCACTCTGCATACCTCCAGCGCCGCTAAAACCGTTGACAGAATTATTGAAGTGTTCCCCTCCACTGAGCAAGCCCAGATACGATCAACACTATCAGATGGCCTGAGGGCTATTGTGGCCCAGACATTGTTTAAAAGAATGGATAAAAAAGGCAGATGTGCTGCCATGGAGATTCTTGTGGCAACCCCTGCTGTGCGAAATCTTATCCGGGAGGGTAAAACGCATCAGATCCCCTCCATGATTCAGACGGGAAAGAAATATGGGATGCAATTGCTGGATGATGCCATCATGCAATTGTACCGAAAAGGATGGATCAGCCCTGATGAGGCTTATAGCAAGGCGAATAATAAATCTTTGTTCAGGCCATTTCTAAAGAATCCGCCGATTGATTTTACTGAAGCTTAAAGTTTTTTATAACTATTCAGCTTTTGTTTTAGGAAGATTTCTGATTTTATAAAAATGGTTCCCTGTTTTTTTAAATTAAAACTAAGAGGAAGATGGCGTGAAGAAACAACAGATTGACCATATCCTTTCCAAAATGCTGGACTCCCATGACAATGTTTCAGACTTGAACCTTACGCCGGGCAAACCATTGCAGGTTGAGAGTTCAGGTGAGCTGGTTGCAGTGGATATGGAACCTGAATTTAAAGTGTTGACGCCTTTTCAAACTGAAATATTTGCCTTGAATTTGATTAATAATAATCGAAAATTAATGGAAACCCTTATCAGGGAAGGGTCTTGTGACCTTTCCTATCAACTTGGTGGTAAGGCGCGTTTCAGGGTGAATATTTTTTCAAGATCAGGAAAGTATTCCATTGTCCTGAGAAAACTTGAGACAAAAATTCCCACCATTGAAGAACTGAATCTGCCAAAGGCATTTCACACCATGGCAGAAGAGAAAAACGGCATTATTTTTGTTACCGGAGGCACGGGTTCCGGCAAATCAACATCCCTTGCTGCGCTATTGGATAAAATCAATGAAAAAAAATCGGTTCATGTCATCACTCTTGAAGATCCAATTGAATATCAACATCCCCAGAAAAAATCCACCTTTAATCAGCGGGAACTGGGAGCTGATTTTGATACCTTTCCAACGGGCTTAAGAGCTGCCCTGCGCCAGGCACCAAAAGTAATCCTGGTGGGTGAGATGCGGGACAGGGAAACAGTGGAAATTGGCCTTTCTGCGGCTGAAACAGGGCATCTTGTACTGTCAACATTGCATACCATAGATGCCGGCCAAACCATTAATCGTGTTTTAGGGATGTTTCACACGGAAGAAGAAAAACAGATCAGAATTCGTCTGGCAGATACCATCAGGTGGGTTGTCGCCCAGAGGCTGTTGCCAAAGATCGGTGGTGGAAGGGTGGCAGCCTTTGAAATTATGGGGTCGAATCTGAGGGTAAAAGATTCCATTCTTAATGGAGAATCCGAAGGCAAAACATTCAATGATATTATTAGCGCAGGCAAGGCCCAGGGTATGGTCACTTTTGATGAATATATCCTTTCTCTTTATGAAAAGGGGAATATCAGTGAAGATATCGCATCCTCATATGCATCACGGAAGGATATTGTGGGTCGAGGTCTTGATTCGATAAAAAGCGCCAGAGGCGAGACCACAACAAATATTAATTCATTGGAAATCGATCATGGTTATAAAGGAAGAGAGTAAACTATGAACGCTTTGATTTGTATAAATGGCGATGATTTAGGAAAAAAGGTGGTTTCAGTGGTTAAACAGATGGGCCTGAATACAGAGTCTGTAACCAATGCCAAAGAGGCACTGAAAAAACTAGAATACCATATTTATCATCTGGTGATCATTGATGACGCGTTTGATGGAAATAAGGGGATGGCAAGTATTATTGACAGGATGAATACCATGGATATGTCTTTGAGACGCAGGATTTGTATTGTCTGGGTCAGCAATAAATTCAGTACCAATGATAATTTAGCGTCTTTGCATTTCAGTGTCAACGCCATCCTTCATCAGGGTGACATTCCTCGTCTTCAGCCATTTTTATCCCGTGTCTTACTGGACCATAAACATTTTTACACGGTTTATACTGAGTCCTTGAAAATGGCCGGAAAAGGTTAAAGGTGAATGACTTTATCGGCTATCTGCATAGAAGTCACCGTGTCCAGCATGTTGGTAGTTTCACCGATAACTTTATCATCCATTAATCCCAAATGGGTCAGGCATGCCCCGCAAACAAGGATTACAACTCCCAGGGCTTTAAGTTCCTTGAGCTCTTCAAGAATTTGGGAGTCTTTGGTGGAAAATTTTACCCCGTGATTTAACAATACCAGGCGCCAGAGATCAGGGCCCATTTCTTTCAAGGTTTTAACAAAATTAACCATAAGTTTTCGGCCAAGTGTATCATCCCCCTTTCCAATCTGCTGTGAAGAGAGGATGACTAAAATTTTCTGGCTGTCAGAGTCCTCTTTTGTTTTAACAGGTTCAGAAGTGGTTTCCCGGTTTTTAGCTTTCCCAGGATCTCTTCGACCGGACACGATCAAGGTGCCTCCATCTAAAGCAACAGATACTTCAAATCCCTGGAAGTTTAAGAAGCGGCTCACATTTTCCGCAGCAGCATCATTATCAACTAGAACATCAATTTTAGTAACATCTTCCTGTTCAAGGTATTTTTTTGTTTCCAGCACAGGTGCCGGGCATTCCAGTTTTCTGGCATCAATTTTTTTTGTCATTATCTGTACACCTTTTAAATGTATTTAAGTAAGCCCCAATTCTAAGAGGGCCTTAGCCCTAAGTCAAATAGCAATATCTGATACAAATTTTAATTGTCATTGAAAATGCAGATACCCAATCTCAAAAAGAGTCCATTATTTAAAAGTACAATTAAAAAGATTTGACAGGCAGGGCCTTATATGACCATACTTTCATCAGAATTGAAATACATACAATTGTTGCAAAAAGGAGGACCAAATGGTTATTATTTCAAATGTCACTTATCCCCCTGAAAGTACAAGGGAAATAGCAAAACGGTATCTTAAGGCACCTGTCCTGCCTGATTTTTTGAATAAAAAAGGCCCCTATGTTTCAGCCAGCATGACAGGGGGCATGAATTCCATCACTTTTTATGAACTGGATAATGACAGACTTGCAGAAGGCTTAAAAGTTATTGGTGAGAGCCTGGCAATATATTTTGGTGTGCCAGGATATAAATATGATCTTAAGCCTTATTTTGAGCTTGAAGAGGGGTTGGCAATACTGGGGTTGTGACCTTTGTTTTATATTACAAGAATAAATTCAGGTTAGGTCTTGAAAGAGTTTCATGATTGGATTCAAATATTGAATCAAGGTTGCTTCTGATATCATCCATTGTTTGTGAGCGGTTCAGCTTTTTTAAAATATGATGCCCGAATTTAAAATTTGCACAAAAATAAGGGGAAAATTTTTTAAAGTGTTTAACTGCAAAATAATCAGTATAATGATCTAAAAGGATCTGTGCCATTCTCACAGCCGTAGTATAAAAAATATCTTCCCTGGGAGAAAAGCCTTGTGTCCACTGGGCAAACAGCCATGGCCTTGCCACAGCCATCCGGCCAACAGACAGTCCCTGGCAGGAGGTTTCTTCAATCATTCTGGCACCATCTTCTGCCAGAAAAAGATTCCCATTGCCAAAAACAGGGATTTCAACTGCCTGCCTGACAAGGGCTATGACATCCCATAGGGGAG
>JAHJDU010000557.1 GCA_018812385.1 Pseudomonadota bacterium | reverse complement strand
TACCGACACTCAGTCCAATATCAAACCCTCTGTCATTGGCATCTTTTCTGATCAGATATCCATTAAGATAGTTTGCACAGGCCTTGGCCTGAACCGGTATTGTTTCAGGGTGCAGCTTTCGCCACTTGGAGATACAGGCAGATATGGGTTTAACCTTATCAAGACCCAACTCTTCTGAAGCCGGGATTGCAAATATAGCTACGTCAAGTTTTGATTTTAAAATCAAATTAATTATTGCTTCTTCACCCCAATAGGCCATTATTTTTACTAAACCCCTACCTGAATTATTTATGGAAGCAATTTTTGCTACTGCATGTGCAATTTCCTCAATGGAATATTTCAATTCCATACCCAACAGTTTCACTGTCTGTTTCAGCCTTGCCAGATGGGCATCCATCCTAAAGGCTAAAGTGCCATCAGGTCCTTCATGGGTGCCGAAGGCTTCAAATACTGCCGACCCCCTTGAAAATCCATGGGATAAAATTGGTACGTTAGCCTCGTGCCAGGGAATAATTTTACCGTTTAACCAAACATTAGGTTTGTTCATATAAATATCTCCAGTTTATTTGTCATTGGTACTCCTTTCATAGAATGGTTAAAATATTATCAACATAGAATGGTATTACCGTAATGATATTGTCATATCAAGCAAATTGTTTTCCATCCCTGGATATACTTTTGCCAAGTTCTCTTAAACTGTTTTCATCAAAGTATTTGCGGTGTTGATAGCAATATGTTATTAATCATAAACAACTAAAGGGTTCTGCATATCTCTCTGTGATAAAAAGGTTGAGCTGCTTGCAGGTGCTTGATTTTATATATTGCAAAACAAGGATGATTCTGACCAGGTAATGAACAATTTATTACCCTCCAAAATGACCATTGGCTGGCGCGAGTGGATGGCTCTGCCTGATTTAGGTATCCCTGCAGTTAAGGCTAAGATAGACACTGGTGCCCGGACTTCTTCCCTGCACGCATTTACCATAGAGCCCTTTAAGGAGAATGGTAAGAAAAGAGTACGGTTTCGGATTCACCCCCTGCAGAGAAGGACAGATATTGAGTTAATATGTGTTGCAGATGTTTTTGATCATAGAATGGTCAGTGATTCCGGTGGCCACAGTGAAATGAGATACGTTATAAAATCGAAACTTGTTGTTGGCAGCACGGAGATCGAAGCTGAAATAACATTAACAGACAGGGACACCATGCGGTTTCGGATGCTATTGGGGCGAACGGCCTTGGCAGATAAGTTTCTTGTGGATACTAGCCTTTCATGTATTACAGGCCCAAGACCTAAAAAAATATATGGTTTGAAAAAGAAAAGGAGAAAGATGTGAAAATTGCAATTCTCTCACGAAATAAAGAATTATACTCACCAAGCAGAATGGTGGAGGAGGCCAGAGCACGTGGCCATGAGATTAGAGTTATTGATCCGCTTCGTTGCTATATGAATATAACCTCGCACAAGCCTTCAATCCATTTTAAAGGAGAACCCCTTGAAGGGTATGAGGCGATAATTCCCCGTATCGGGGCATCCTTCACATTTTTCGGGACAGCTGTTGTCCGGCAGTTTGAAATGATGGAGGTATATTGTCTGAACGAATCTGTAGCCATCACCCGCTCACGGGATAAGCTGCGCTCTTTGCAACTTTTATCACGAAAAGGCATTGGTCTGCCGATAACCGGGTTTGCGCACTCAACAAAGTATACAAAAGAGCTGATTGATCTTGTCCATGGAGCCCCCCTTGTCATCAAATTATTGGAGGGAACCCAGGGACTGGGCGTGGTGCTGGCGGAAACCTATAATGCTGGAGAAAGTGTTATTGAAGCTTTTCGGGGCCTGAAAGCCAATATTTTAGTACAGGAATTTATCAAAGAGGCAGACTCCAAGGACATCCGTTGTTTTGTTGTCGGCAATAAGGTAGTTGCCGCCATGATGCGGGTGGGCAGGAAAGGTGATTTCCGTTCAAATATACACAGAGGCGGCAGTGTGCATAAGGTGAAGATAACCCCGGAGGAGCGTTCAACCGCAGTCCGTGCTGCCAGGATAATGGGCTTAAATGTTGCGGGTGTGGATCTCTTGCGCTCAAACCACGGACCTGTGGTTATGGAGGTTAATTCTTCTCCAGGTTTGCGGGGTATTGAAACTGCTACAGGAAAAAATGTCGCAAAAATGATTATTGAGTTCATTGAAAAAAACGCGCTTTCCAGCAATACCAAAACCAAAGGACAAGGTTAGTTGCCGCTTCTTTCCCGACTGAGTTTACCTTTCCGTTATGGTTTCATCTATCTTATAGCCAAAATGTCTGCCACCTTTCTCAACAGCCACAAGTACCTTATCACCGGGGTTCAGGTTAACAACAGATATTGGATTTCCTTCAGAAGAGGTCAGCCGGATTGTTTCTGCATTTTGAAGGATGGTTGTCACCTCTTTTTCGTTTACTATTGCCCTGACAAGCATCAGCGGCCGTTTTTCTATTTTAAGCCGTCCCACAATACCAGTGACCGTATTCCCTTTGAAATCAACTATCAGCACCTTATCCCCGGCCGATAGCTCAGAAAGGTATCTTGTTCTTCCCCCAGGAACCTTTGTATAAGCATGAACCGGTCCTGCATTTACGCGAAATGGCCGCGGGGCAACATAGGGATTGGAAACAGTTTCCGCGTGGACGAGAAACATGACGTGGCTTGTGTTTCCCACCAGCATGCCCTGGCCTTTCACCATTGATGTGCAGGTATCCACACACACTCTATCTCCCATGCCAAGAGGGGTAATTTCTTGAATTTGCGCCGTTTCAAGCAGGATGTTGTCTTGTTTTGATCTGACATAAGAAAGAACTTGTTTTAATTGTACCATATCCGTTGCGTGAAAAAGGATATGCTGCACTCCTTTTTCAAGGATGCCGAAAGCAGTTTCAGCTTTTTTAAAATCATCAACCTGCACAATAACATCGGCACCTTTTGCAATCAAGTTTTCCAGCGGAATTACAGTCCAGTCCTGGCAGTGAAGAATTACTTTTTTACTTTGGCTAAGTTTGACGATTTCATCTTCATCATCACTGCTTTTAATCGTGTAAAAGATGACATCTTTACCCAACTTTAAATCACCATCTTCAGATATTGTATCTATCCTGCCAAGCTTTTTAACTTTTTCGGAATATCCCTTTGGGACCATTATTCCGTCAGCGCCACCTTCAAGAGCAGTGGTTACCATATGTTTATCCCAGGGATCGATGTTAACCCATATTTTTCTCATTTTAACCTTTACCCTTAAATTTTAACATTTTTAGTTTCATGTGGGTGCAGAGAGCTTTTTTGGCTCTTCAATATGTTTAGCCCGTCTTCTACACTTCCCCCCTCATTTACAATACATGAAATAGCCTGAACCATGATCTTTGGATTTTTATACTGAAAAACATTCCGGCCTATTGATACTCCTGAGCCACCTGCGTCAATACTCCCTTTAACCATCTCAAGTATTTCCTTTTCCGAATCCATTCTGGGGCCGCCTGCAATTACCACGGGAACATTGCATCCTGACACGACTTCATGAAATGTTTCCGGGGATCCTGTATATGAAACCTTTACGATATCCGCTCCCATTTCTTTACCAAGACGTGCTGCGTGTTTTATTACATTAACATCATACTCGTCTTTTATCTTCTCTCCCCTTGGATATATCATGGCAAGAAGCGGCATTCCCCATGTTCGCGCATCATAGCTGACCTTTCCAAAGTCATTGAGCATTTCTTTTTCACCGCCATTCCCGAGATTCACATGTATGGATACGGCATCAGCACCAAGTTTAACTGCTTCTTCAACGGAGCAGACAAGTGTTTTAGCATTTGGGTAAACGGACAGACAGGTAGATGCAGACAGGTGAAGAATCAGTCCGATATCCGGTCCCTCCTGGCGATGCCCGTCCTGAACCAGCCCCTTGTGCATCACGATGGCATTTGCACCGCCCTGGGCTACATTTTGAATCGCCTGTTTCATATCCTTTAAACCATCAATAGGGCCCACGGATATGCCGTGATCCATGGGAACGATTACCGTTCTGCCCGTGTCCCGATTGATGATCCGCTCCATCCGAATTTTCTTGCCTATAATCGTCATGATCCTTTTCCTCCTTTAAAGCGCGAAAAGGCCGTGAAGCATCTTTTTCCTCCACGGCCTTTTAAAAACAAAAAAGCCGCGGGCTTTTGGTCTGCCCACGGCTTTGTTCGCTTAAAATGTTGGTTTACATTCAGCGCACCCCAGGCAGACCGGTATTATAAAAATAATACCAAAAATAAGAATAATAGCTGCCTGAAAAATTTTGCGTCATGAACTGCAACCTTTTTGATTAATTTAAGAGTTTTTTATAGAATCAAAATTAATATGTCAAGACTTTTTTTGCTGCCCGCTTTTTTGAACGATTCTTCTCGTTTTTAGGGAGATG
>JAHJDU010000556.1 GCA_018812385.1 Pseudomonadota bacterium | reverse complement strand
TTATATGGGCAATGAAAAAATTTCCAGGGAAATAGAAAATGCAATCTCGCAAGGTATTTTTCCCGGGGCAGTTCTTTTATGTGCTGTAAATCAGAAAATACTTTTCCATGAATCCTATGGAGAAGCAGATATTTTTGAAAAAAGAAAAATGACAAAAGACAGTGTTTTTGATCTTGCCTCCCTGACAAAACCCTTGGCAACAACCCTGGCCTTATCCAAGCTCATTGAGAGAGATCAGGTCTTTTTGGATCAGAAAATAGGATCAATCCTGGAAGAATTTAAAACATCCCTAAAAGCAGACATTACCATTGACATGCTGCTCAGACACACTTCAGGGTTCCCGGCTCATCGTGAATATTTTAAAAAAATCATAAAGACAAATGAAAATCCCAGACAATTTCTAAGACATCTTCTGGTATGTGAAGAACTGGAAAATAGAATTGGTGAACGTCAGGTTTACAGTGATCTGGGATTTATGGTCCTGTCATGGATTATAGAAGAAATAAGCTGTCAAAGACTGGATCGATTCGTTTTAAAGCAAATATATTCTCCCCTTGAAATTGATGATTTGTTTTTTCTGGAAACAGGCCCAAAGAGTAAAAAATTTAAATTATATCAACAAAAAATTGTGGCTACCCAGCAATGTCCCTGGAGAAAAAAAGTGCTTGTGGGAGAAGTGGATGATGATAATGCCTGGGCTGCTGGAGGAATTGAAGGGCATGCAGGGCTTTTTGGAAATGCCGGTTCAATCTATAAATTGTGCTTTGAAATATTAAAAGCATTGCAGAATAAACCCACCAGGGTTTTGAGGCCTGATATTATACAAAATTTTGTATCAAGAAAAAATCAACATGACATGGTTGCAGGATTTGACACTCCTTTAAAATTGAATTCTTCTTTGGGTAAATATTTTTCAAAGTCATCCATAGGCCATCTTGGATTTACAGGAACCTCTTTCTGGATTGATCCTGAAATTGGCGCGATAATTATTTTTTTAACCAACAGAGTGCACCCTTTGAGATCAAATGAGGGCATAAAAAAATTCCGCCCGCAAATACATGATTTGATATTTTCTGAATTAATATAAAATATTACGGTGTTAAGGCGTTTTGGACTTGTAAAAAATAGTTAAGTTTGTTAGCAGATAGTGTTTAATAATATCTTTTGTATTTAATTACAATTTATAAATTTTTGTTTGAAAGAGGTAAAATGAATTTTATAATAGACACTTTGCTCGGAGCGTTTTCTAATGATCTGGCCATTGATCTTGGAACTGCAAACACACTTGTTTATGTTAAGGGCAAGGGAATTGTATTGAGTGAGCCCTCAGTGGTTGCTGTTAGAACTGATGCAAAGGGGAAAAGCAGAGTGCTTGCCGTGGGTGCAGAAGCCAAAAGAATGCTGGGTCGTACTCCTGGTAATATTGTTGCCATAAGGCCCATGAGAGATGGTGTGATTGCTGATTTTGAGGTTACAGAGGCAATGTTAAAGCATTTTATCAGAAAAGTTCATAATAATAGGAAAACCCTTGTCCGTCCAAGAATTGTCATAGCAGTACCATCTGGTATTACCCAGGTGGAGAAAAGAGCTGTTAGAGAATCAGCAGAGTCTGCCGGGGCAAGAGAAGTTTTTTTAATTGAAGAGCCCATGGCCGCAGCCATAGGTGCCGGCCTTCCCATTACTGAACCGACCTGCAGCATGGTCGTTGATATTGGTGGCGGGACAACGGAAGTCGCTGTTATTTCGCTTGCCGGTGCTGTTTATACAACATCTTTAAGGGTTGCTGGTGACAAGATGGATGCTGCCATCAGCCAGCATATAAAACGCAAATACAATCTTCTGATTGGAGAGAGAACCGCAGAAATAATCAAAACAACCATTGGAAATGCATATCCTGATCTTGAAAATATTGAAACCATAGAGGTCAAGGGCCGCGACCTTGTAACTGGTATTCCTAAAATACTTACCATTGATTCCGAAGAAGTTCGAGTTGCCATTTCAGAACAGATTGATGCGATTGTTGAAACGGTTCGCATTGCACTGGAACAGACACCTCCTGAGCTTGCTGCAGATATAGTTGATAACGGCATTGTTTTAACAGGTGGGGGCGCTTTATTGAAAAATTTGGATAAACTGCTCAGAGAAAAGACCGGGCTTCCCATTGTTGTAGCAGATGATCCATTAACAACTGTTGCTCTTGGCTGCGGGAAAGCCCTTGACTGTATTGATATTTTGAGAGAAGTAGTTATTAATTGATTTAATGTTTTCACAAAAACTGATTATTTTTGTTGGGCTTGCTCTCTTTATTGCCATTAATTTTACCGCAATGACCATGAGCAACAAAGAATTCTTGCCGACCAACGGCATTGAAAGATTATTTATTACCATTACCTCTCCTTTTCAGATGGCAGTTACTAAAACCATACATTTTATTCAAAATATCTGGAACACTTATTTTATGTCGGTCCTTGCCGTTAAAGAAAATATTGAACTGAAAAAACAACTTGGGAAAGCAATAGAAATCAATAATCGCTATGTGGAACTGGAACTCGAAAATACCCGGCTTAAGAAATTTCTTAATTTTACAAGCACAATGCCGAACACATATGTTGCAGCTCAAATCATTGCAAGGGACCCATCCCCCTGGTTTAAAACCATTATGATCGATAAGGGCACAAAAGATGGCCTGGTCAAAGGAAACCCTGTGCTGGTTCCCGAAGGAATTGTCGGTCAAATAATCAAAGTTGCAAAAAATTATTCCAGGGTTCTTTTGATTACGGATAGAAACTCTGCTGTTGATTCCCTTGTACAGAATTCCCGTGTCCGCGGTATTGTAAAAGGGAACAATGAGGACAATTGTTATTTTGTATATACATTAAGAAAGGATGAGATAAAAGAGGGCGAAATGATTATTTCATCCGGTTTGGATCAAGTGTTTCCCAAGGGGATGAAAATCGGCAGAATTTTAAAAGTAACAAAGATTCATTCTCAACTTTTCCAGGATATTACCCTGGAGACCAGCGTTGATTTTAATAAAATAGAAGAAGTTCTTGTATTTAAAAATAACAGATGAATTGTTTTGAAACGGGTCAATAATGAATGCAGTTTTTTTCTTCGTTTTCACTTTATTTTTAATCGTTATCCAAACGATTATCCTCCCATCATTTTCCTGGTTTGATCAGTGTTTTGACCTGCTGATTATTGAGATCCTTTTTTTAAGCGTTATTTCATCTCACTATTCAATGGTTTTGGCCATCATTATTATCGGATGCATTATGGACAGTATTTCCGGTGTTCCGTTCTGCTATCATATTTTTTCATATGTGTGGATGTATGTTATTGTACAAATAGTCAAACAATTATTTTTTCAAAGAAGCATTATTTTTATTTTTATCATCAGTATTGTTTCCATACCCATTCAGCATGGATTTTTATTGTTTTCAGTTTTTGTCCATCAAGGTGTCGATTCCATCTGGGAATTTAATTTCAATCTTTTGATAAGGCAGGTGTTTTGGGGCGTTGTTTTTATCCCGCCTGGTATCTGGCTCGTAAATGCCTTGTGGCAGAACTGGATACTTAAAATAAATTTTTTGCAAAACAACGTGTTTAAAAATACTGAGGATAGAATTGACCGAATTCAGTAAAAATCAGGACAGGGACTGGATAAAGCAAAGATTTATCATTGTAAGTGTATGTATCTTGTTTGTGTTTGCACTCTTGTTTCTCAGGCTGGTATATCTTCAAATTATTAAGGGCGAAGAATACAGGCTTTTATCTGAAAAAAATGCAGTACGTCTTAAAAGTATTCAATCGTCTCGTGGTCTGATCTTTGACAGAAATAAAAAATTATTGGTGGATAACAGGCCTTCTTTTAATCTCAAAATAGTGCTTGAGGATTCAGGTGAGGTTAAAGAAACGGTTAAAAAACTTGCCGAATTCATTGCCGTGCCTTTTCAAGAACTTATGGACAGTATTGAACAGGCAGGAAATGGTGCGGTTTACAAACCAATAACATTAAAAAATGATATCTCAAGGGATCAGCTTGCCATTGTTGAAGCGCATAAATTTGATCTTCCCGGAATTCATATCGATATAGAGCCCACAAGATATTATATTTATAAAAAAACAGCTGCCCATCTTTTAGGGTATCTCGGACAAATAAACAGCAAAGAACTGCAAACTGGTAAATATCCCAATGTCAAGTCAGGAGACTCAATTGGCAGATATGGTATTGAAAAAAATTTTGAAAACTATCTGCAGGGGAAACGAGGCGGAAGACAAGTAGAAGTCGATGCCAGTGGCAGAACAATTAAAATTTTGAGAACTATTGAACCTGTTGCAGGGCTAGATTTGAATCTTACATTGGATCTTGATTTACAGCAGACAGCAGAAAAATTGCTTGAAAATAAAGCCGGGGCCGTAGTTGCCATTGATCCTGATAATGGAGATATTTTAGTGATGGCAAGTAATCCCAGTTTTGATCAAAACGATTTCATTGGTGGTATCAGCCAAAAAAATGGGAGGAATTGATTTCCGACCCAGGCAAACCAATGATAAATAAGGCGATTCAGGCAGAATATCCCCCGGCCTCCACCTATAAAATCATTACCGCCTTGGCTGCACTTGAAGAAAACCATATCAATATGAAGACCACTGCATACTGTCCGGGATTTTTAGATTATGGTAATAGAATTTATCGTTGCTGGAATAAATATGGCCACGGTGATATGAATGTGATTGAAGGGATTGAGCAATCCTGCGATGTTTTTTTTTATCAGGCAGGAATTAAAGTTGGTGTGGATAAATTGGCGCAGTATGCAATGGGGTGCGGGCTAAGCAAAAAGACAGGTATTTTGCTTGAAAATGAAAAAAATGGTCTAATTCCAACTTCAGCATGGAAAAAAAAACGATACAAGGAATCCTGGCAAAGGGGTGAAACTCTTTCTGTGGCAATAGGGCAGAGCTATAATTTAGTGACACCTCTTCAAATGGCCGTTTTGATTGCTGCTGTTGGTAATGGTGGTA
>JAHJDU010000653.1 GCA_018812385.1 Pseudomonadota bacterium | reverse complement strand
TCTTCCCTATGGATCGCCATCCACCTAATGGGGTACTGACCGGTCTCAATATTTTACTCATCGATCTTGCCTGCTCAACAACATAGAATGCGCCTTTGTCAATACTGTTTACCTCGTTGATGATAGTTTTTTGCTTGCACAAACATTCTATCTGCTTGAGCCATCAAGCGCAACGAGGTTTTTTATTTTTTTGATGGTGAATCGGGGATACGAAAGTCCCGGTTTCCTTTTTCCGATTAGACTACAAGTTTAACATGATATTACTTTTTCAGATCAAGCGAAGGTTATGGGAATTTATCCATCCTTATACAGCACACAGAAAGACGTCATTGCGGTTAGGGCAACACCCCAGGTGGCCATCCCACCCGCAGGCAGGGCAACCGCCTTGAAGTCGGATTGTCTGGTGGAAAAGCCCCCGTGGAAGAGAATGAGGACCAAGGCAAAGTTGGCGACCTGATTGGTCAATTCGATATCATCGAAGTGCCAGACATTCAGGACGTCACTGCCAAAAAGAATCCCGGCACCAAGAGCGATCAGGATAACCGGAACGCTCCAGCGATCGAGCCACACAGCGGCCAGGACAGCGGCAATCAGGAGGATCGGGCCAACAATATAGATCGCGTTCATGAATCTGCTCCATGGAAACAGTCCCGTGGGGACAAGGTTAATGCAATCACATCTGAACCTGCGTCTTGAACCCCGGGGGTTTTATGGCCAGAACCGAGCAGGACAGCTCATTGAGGAGAGCCTCGGCGGTGTTGCCTAAGATCAGGCCGATGAGACCTCTGCGGGCGACTGTTCCCAGGATCACAAGGTCGGCGTCAACGTCCGTTACAAGCGATGCGATTGTCTTCTTGGCTTCCCCTTGGAGAAGGTGAAGGCGGGTGGCGAGCGCAGCATAGGCATCTTCGCCGATCTCCTGGCGTAATTCCTCCGTCAGCATGGCAAGACCTCTCTTGTGCTGTGCATACGCCAACTCAGCATAACCGGCCAGATTTTCGGGCGTTGCGCTGCTTCGCGAGCGCATGGTTGCCTCGGCAAAGGCCTTCCAGGCATGCACGAGATGCAAAGTGGCCTTGTCGGAGAGGGCCAGGGAACCGGCCAGGGTAATAATCTCGCGGTTTAAGGCTTGCTCGATGCGCGAAGGGTGCAGCGGATCGAAATCGACAGCCGCCACGATATTCTGGTAGTTCGATTTTTCAGATGACTTCATCAGCCAGGTTGGACAGGGACATCCTCGCAGCAGATCCATATCGTCATTGCCGAACAGCATGTGTGACCAGGATGGATTTTCAGCGGGCTTGATGACCAGATCGTGTCTATTTTTTATCACGGTGCCAATCACCTCAATAAAGGTTCTGACTATCAGCACATCCACCCGGATGCTCAGGTGTTGTCTGTAGGGCTGCAGCATGGTTTCCAGCGTGTTGCGGCGGTCAGCCACGATAAAGGCCTGCAGATCGGTGGAGACCGGTCCTCCTGGTGGTAACCCCATATCCACCTGGACGACCTGAGTTGGGACTATGTCTACGACTGTTAAGACCGCCTGATTCTTTTCCGCCAAAGCGACTGCACGTGCAAGAGTCGCAGCTTGCTCTACGTTTGATTCATTCACGTAGAGTATATTCTTGAAAGGTTGCATGATCACTTCGCCTTTTCGTTAAATTTTGGTATCATATCAAAACCATATATTGCCTCCTCAAGGCTGTCAAGATGTTCCGGGGATACCTTAGGCTCATCACAAGTAAACCTCCCCTGTATCCCCTCCTATATTATTCTCTTCCAATAGTGCATCAATGAACCTGAAATCAACCAAGGCATATAGATAATTTGGATCATTTCCATTCTGATTCGTTAGTCTTTTGGATAGCATCAATACTGGATTTAATTTGTCCCTGCCTAAAACTTTAATTTTTTTTGTATTCGGACTCCCTTCCATGACAAAGCGGGCTCACTGGCTGTTTCCAAAATTTGGGGATCAATGATCTCTCCTCTTGAATTGAATATCAATTTTCCGGACTCACTTAAAATAAAAAAATCGATATAGGGTCTGTGTGGATCATTTTTTACTTGGTTGATATGATGTTTAAATTTTGAGTCTGACATATCTAAAATATTACTAAGCAGATTAATATCATTCACCCGTTCTATCATGAATTTTTTGATAGATTCTGCATTTCTTTTAGATAAATT
>JAHJDU010000053.1 GCA_018812385.1 Pseudomonadota bacterium | reverse complement strand
GACTCTATTTCTTATGAAGAAAACCTATATCACTGCACAGTACCTGCTGGAAAGCTCTTTTAAACTGGCTCATGAGATTTATGCCGATGGCTTTCGCCCACAGTTCATTGTTGGAATATGGCGAGGAGGTACACCCATTGGTATTGCGGTACAGGAGTATTTTGAATATAAAGGTGTGAGTACTGACCATATTTCAGTACGTACATCTTCTTATTACGCCATCAATCAACAGTCCAAGGAAATTCGTGTTCATGGTTTACATTACCTGATTGAAAATGCGAATGCAGGGGATGGTTTACTCATCGTTGATGATGTCTTTGATTCCGGACGTAGTGTGGATGCATTGATAAAACAGATACAGAAGCAATCCAGGCTAAATACACCTTCCGATATCCGTGTGGCCTGTACCTGGTACAAACCTTCAATGCGTGCAGTAGATATCAAACCCGATTACTACACACACGAAACTGATGAATGGCTGGTGTTTCCACATGAGCTTAATGGCCTGACTAAAGAAGAAATAGCGGAAGGAAAAAACGATCTTAAGAATATTCTATATTTGTTCTAGTATTTCATGATGAAGCTCAATCAGGAAACACTGGATACCTTGTTAAAACTGGAGAGATGGCGCCATATAAAATCATTGATGCTGTAAAAAAATAAAACTGGAAATTTCAACCTGATCAGGGAGAACCTATATGAGAAACTTTTTAATGAAACTGGCTGCAGTCAGAGGCGAGATCAAAGCAGACCTGTTAATCAAAAATGCTCAGGTCATAAATGTGCTGTCCGGTGAGATACACAAAGAAAATGTGGCTGTCATTGACGGAAGATTTATTGGGTTTGGTGATTATGAGGCAAAAGAGGTCATTGATGCGGAAGGCCTTTTCATGTCACCCGGTTTTATTGATGGACATATTCATTTTGAAAGCACCATGCTCACCTTGCCCGAATTTTCCCGGGCAATACTCCAGCGGGGGAGTACGGCCGTTGTTATAGATCCCCATGAAATAGCCAATGTACTGGGATTGGATGGAATCCGTTATGTTCTGCACAGTATCAGCCAGATACCTTTGAATGTTTTTGTCATGCTCCCTTCCAGCATTCCGGCCACACCTTTTGAAACATCGGGTTCCTCCATCACACACCGGGAGCTGGATTATATGATTCAGGAAGAATGTGTGGCCGGAATCGGTGAAATAATGAATTTTCCAGCTGTGATCAATGGCGATGAAGAAGTCCATCAACGCATTGCCGCCGCCAAATGGAAAAAAGTGGATGGGCATGCACCCGGTGTCAGTGGAAAAAGTTTGAATGCCTATGTGTTTTCCAATATTGACAGTGACCATGAATCAACTACAGCCGAAGAAGCAAAAGAGAAACTGCGCAAGGGCATGCATATTCTAATCCGGGAGGGGACTTCAGAACGCAATCTGGCAGAATTAATCCCGATTATTACCAGAAAAAATTCATGGCATTTCTCCTTTGCCACAGATGATAAGCATCCGGATGATCTGCTGGAAGAAGGCCATATAGACCATTCACTGAGAAAAGCCATTTCAATGGGGCTGGATCCTATTACCGCATATCAGCTTGCCACCATAAACACTGCAAATCATTACAGGCTTAAAAATGTCGGCGCCATAAAACCGCGATACTGGGCTGATTTCGTTCTTCTTTCCGATTACAAAAATGTCAAAATTGAATCCGTATATAAAAGAGGAGTTCCGGTTTTTAAAAATAAAAAATTGCTCTGGTCTCCCGGCAGTATGCCGCCAACAGTGAGGTCTGCAATGAACCCGGATGATGTAAGCCTGGAACAATTAAGGATACCTGCAAAAGGGAATAAAATACGTGTTATCGATATCCTGCCAAATCAAATTGTGACCGATGAATTCATTGCAAAGGCAATTGTTAAAAACGGGTTTGTTGAGTCGAACACCATTGATGATATTCTCAAAATTGTGGTGATAGAAAGGCATAAAGCCACAGGCAGGATCGGCAAGGCCTTTGTAAGGGGCTTCGGGCTGAAACAGGGTGCCATCGGTTCAACCGTGGCCCATGATTCCCATAATATTGTTATTGTTGGAACCAATGATGCAGATATGTTTGCGGCTTTTCAACAGATAAAAAAATTAAAAGGCGGACTTGTTGTGATCAACAAAGGTCAATTGGTGGCCCAATTGCCTTTGCCCGTTGGTGGCCTTTTATCAACAAAAAGTTTTGAAGAAACCGCAGCAGATTTGAAAAACCTGAAACAAAAAGTTAAAACTTTGGGTGGAACACATAACTCGCCTTTTATGATTTTATCTTTTTTATGCCTTTCAGCCATTCCTAAATTAAAAGTAACAGATCTTGGGCTGATAGATGTAGAAAATTTCAAGATAACTTCTTTATTTGTGGACTGAACCCTATGAATCTAAAATAGATTTTATTGCAAAAGCAAGGGCTCATGGTTATAAAATTACATTGGTTTATATTCATCTAAGCAGTTCTGAATTAAATGAGGCCCGGGTCCATCAACGTGTCTCAGAAGGCGGACATAGTGTGCCTTCTGAGAAAATACACAGCCGCATTCCTCGCACAATGCAACATATTAAAACGGCATTGCCTTTAGTGGATGAAGTCAGACTTATAGATAATTCTTTTCGAGATGACCCTTTTCAGCAAGTAGCTATTTTAAAATCTCAAAAATGTGAAGAACTAATATCTCCTTTGCCGGAATGGGCCAAGGAGATATTAGGAGATGATGGAAATATGTAAAACCACAATTCAACAAGAAACATGCTGCGGTCAAGCCGCATATGTTCAGCAATAAAAAATATCTATGACCACATCTATCAGAGTATTGCCGGCAACCTTCCACTTCACCACATGTTGCGCATACCCATGTTTCTCCAATTGCAGTAACTGGGCATGGACATCAAGATATTCCGTATGAACCGCCTTGGCATCCCCCAGGACAGGATTGCCGAGAGATTGGGCCTGGCTCGGACATCGTTCCAATACCATTTGTCGAAAATGGCAGCACTGCCAAATTCGGCAAATGCCGATTTACGTGTGACCTTCAGGTTATCCCGAGGGTTCAATGGTTTGTTTTGCCCCATAATAATCCCGTCACATCTTGACAAAATGTATGGCTTGAGTATATACATAACATATGGATAGAACATACAAGGAAATATTAAGTCAATGCATTGGCTTTGAATGGGACAAAGGGAATATTGATAAAAACTGGATGAAACACGAAGTCAGTCCCGCAGAATGCGAGCAAATCTTTTTCAATCAGCCTTTGGTAATTCAAGACGACATAACACACTCAAAGACTGAAAAAAGGTTTTATGCGCTTGGGAGAACAGATTCAAGAAGAACTCTATTTATTGCATTTACAGTCCGAAACAGTTTTATAG
>JAHJDU010000555.1 GCA_018812385.1 Pseudomonadota bacterium | reverse complement strand
TATTTATCTATAATATCACTTCATAAAACAATTATCTACAGATAGCTTTCAAGTGCACAGCGTAATCTTAAACAAATGATGCAAATCTGAAATTAAACACCATCCCTATAAAACTGGAATGTATTCTGACTATAAAAACAACGCCAGAATTTGCAACACATGGGCAATTACATAAAATCTTTTCCAAAAAAGAAAATTAAAGGTATATTGATATATGAAAATCAAAGTTTATAAAAAAACAGGTTTATAATGTTGAACATATCAAGTCAGGTAAGTATTCCTGAAAATGAAATCCGATGTGAGGCAATTCGGGCACAGGGGGCTGGGGGGCAGAATGTAAACAAAGTTTCCAGTGCCATACATTTGAGATTTGATATTAAAAATTCAAGCCTGCCGGATGTTTATAAAGAAAAATTATTGGCGCTCAGTGATCAAAGAATTTCAAAGGATGGTATCATTGTTATTAAAGCACAAAAATTTCGCAGCCAGGAAAAAAATAAAGAGGATGCCCTGAACCGTCTCAAGTCATTGATTTTAAAATCAATGACCAAACAAAAAAAAAGAAAAACAACCCAGCCTTCCAAAAGTGCAAAGAAAAAACGGCTGGATTATAAGACACAACATGGCAAACTTAAGGGATTAAGGCGTAAGATCTTTCCGGAAGAATGATTTTTTTTTGGCAAACACCAAAAACTATATAATCTCATGTGTTCAGGGCTCTCAATTAAAAAAAGGTTTCTTTTTCCTAAAAAAAATGATAAGTTATATACAATTTTTAAACCACTGGATTCATTCCTGTGGTTTTTTTTTAATAATAAGGAAACAAAACAACAATGATTTTCGCAACCAACGTATCCCTTGCCTACGGCAAGAGGTTTTTGTTCAAAGACGTCAATATAAAATTTACACCGGGTAATTGTTACGGACTCATCGGAGCCAACGGCGCAGGAAAGTCCACATTTCTGAAAATTCTTGCAGGGGATATCGAATCAGACTCTGGAACTATCAGTGTAGGACCCATGGAACGAATCGCGGTTTTAAGACAAGATCATTTTGCCTTTGACGAGGAAACAGTTTTAAACACTGTGATCATGGGCCATGAAAAACTATACGGAATTATGACACAGCGGGATGCCCTTTATGCCAAACCCGATTTTTCCGAAGAGGATGGAATCAGGGCAGGTGAGCTTGAGGTCGAATTCGCGGAGATGAACGGCTATGAAGCAGATCCTGAAGCGGCAGTTCTTTTAAATAGTCTGGGAATTGCCGAAGAGCTGCACCACAAAAGAATGAAGGAGCTTGAGGGCGGTGAAAAAGTTCGAGTGCTTCTGGCCCAGGCCCTGTTCGGAAACCCGGATGTCCTGCTTCTGGACGAGCCCACTAATAACCTGGACATCAAATCCATTGCCTGGCTTGAGGAGTTTCTCTACAGGTTTCAAAACACGGTCATCGTGGTATCACACGACCGTCATTTCATGAACCAGGTTTGCACCCACATTGCAGACATTGATTTTGGCAAAATAGCGGTGTACGCTGGGAACTACGATTTCTGGTACCAGGCCAGCCAGTTGAACCTGAAACAAAAACAGAATGAAAACAGAAAGGTCACTGACCGGGCCAATGAACTAAAGGCGTTTATCCAGCGGTTCAGTTCCAACGCCTCCAAATCCAAGCAGGCCACCTCCCGAAAAAAACTCCTGGAAAAACTCACCATTGAGGACATGCCCGTGTCATCACGAAAATATCCATTTATTTTATTCAAGCCTGAACGGCCCTGTGGTAACGTAATCCTGGAAGTAGACAGACTCACCAAGACCATTGATGGTGAAAAGATTTTGGACAACGTGAGTTTTACTGTGAATAAAGAGGATAAAATCGCCTTTATGGGAAAAAACGGCCTGGCCAAGACCACTCTTTTCCAAATCCTGGCCGGGGAGATGGAACCGGACAGCGGTACTTTTAATTGGGGAGTCACCATTAACCATTCCTATTTTCCAAAGGAACACAAAGATCATTTCAAAGGTGAGGCAAACCTTATCGAGTGGCTCCTGCAGTTTGCTCCTCCCAAAGAGGGGGAGAACTTTGCCCGGACCTTTTTAGGACGTATGCTTTTTTCCGGGGAAGATGCCTTGAAAAAAATCAATGTACTTTCCGGCGGGGAAAAGGTTCGCTGCATGCTGTCAAGGATGATGCTTTCAGAATCCAATGTCCTGATTATGGATGAACCCACCAACCACCTTGACCTGGAATCCATAACAGCCTTAAATAACAGTTTGATCAAATTTCAGGAAGTGGTTCTCTTCACCTCCCATGACCATGAATTTGTAAGTACCGTTGTAAACCGGATTATAGAAATAACTCCAGGCGGGGTCATTGATCGGCTCATGACATTTGATGAGTATATCGAAAGCACGGAAGTTGCCCAAACCCGGGAAGCCATGAGTCAAAAGGCTGCTTAATCTGTCCTGTTGCCCGCCTCAATTGTCTGACCTTAATTGTCTGATACGATACAAAAAATTGCCGGGATCAACTATTGTTGATCCCGGCAATTGGCTATCTGACCTTATTGTTTAGATTATTTTTTAAACAATATTAAAGGCTCAGTTTTGCTGATTTTAATGTGTTTTTCATGAGCATGGCAATGGTCATGGGTCCTACACCACCTGGAACAGGTGTAATTTTTCCTGCAATCTCTTTGGCAGCTTCAAAATCCACATCACCTTTTAGAATCGCTTTTCCTGTTTTCTCATTCATGCCCACCCTGTTAACACCAACATCAATAACTGTTGATCCTGGTTTTATCCATTCAGGCTTTACAAGATCAGGTACACCAGCTGCAACTATGAGAATATCTGCACGTTTGCAATGGG
>JAHJDU010000554.1 GCA_018812385.1 Pseudomonadota bacterium | reverse complement strand
CGCCGCGGTCGGTACATATCAAGAAGGTATAATTCCCGGCGATCTTGCGGTGCACTTTACGGGTGAAAAACACCATGGAATAACTCTTGCCCGATCCTTGCGTATGCCAGAAAACGCCGAGCTTGCCTTTGACTCTTTTGGGATCATTAAGGGCTTTGATGACCTGATTGACACCGAGATACTGATGATTTTTCGCCAGCACCTTTATCTGCTTGCCGGTTGAATCATCAAAAACAATAAAGTTTTCAAAAATGTCTATGAAATTATTTTTCTCGCACACCCCCTTGAGTAAGGTTTCCATATCCACCACTCCTGGGTCGGATTCTGACAGGCGCTTCCATTCGTGGAAATGTTCATACCCGCTGGTGATAGAGCCGATCTTTGCCTTTTCGCCATTGGCAAGCATAACAATCGCGTTATGGTGAAAAAAGTGTGGGATTGTATCTTTATAATCGGATAGGTTCTTCTCGTAGGCGTTTTTCAAGTCTTTGTGGATGTTTTTGCACTCGATGAACAAAAGCGGAATGCCGTTTACAAAACCGGCAATATCAATACGGCGGCGGTACAAATCACCCTGCACCCACAGCTCGCGCACCGCCAAAAAATGATTATTCTCCGGATTGTTAAAATCAAAGACTTTCAGCCGTTCTTTTTTCATCTCTCCATCCGAGCCCTGAAAAGAGACCAACACCCCGTCTTTATAGAGTTTGTATTTATCAAAGTTTGAGGACAGAAGCGATTGGCTCTGCGAATAGCCCACCACCTGGCGCACGGCTTCATTATATGCGCTTTCTGGCAGTCTTGGATTAAGGTTTTTAATCGCTTGTTTGAGGTATCGCGTCAGCACCACCTCGCGATCGGAATGTCTGCCCAGCAATCCATCCTGCCCAAATGTTTCCCGGTTATAGGCACACACCGAATCCCAGCCAAGATGATCTTTCAGATAATTATCGGTTGTTTGTTGGACTAACGTGTCTTCGGTTAAATAAGTCATAACTATTTTCCCTTACCCTTTAAAAACCTTTTTACTTCGCGGTCAAAGTCGGATTCAAACATGTGATCCTGAATGACTCTATACTTTTCAAATTCGCTTGGGCGTGGTGTAAAACAAAAATTCTGTGAAACTTTTGTACTAAACGGAAAGTGTCTGTCCTAAAAATCTTATGTTGCAAGCAATAATTCATTAGCTGTTACGGATGTGCCTCTTTTAACGGCGGATTCAAACAAACTAATAAGCCGTTTTTTTTCTTCGTCTCTTCTTGTTTCATCAGGACATAGTTGATATCGAAGATGGAATAAATACAAAAATGGATTATGAATTCCTCCACCAATTCGAATAGAATGAAAATCAGTTTTAATATGCTGATGTGCTGTGGGATGAAATATTAGTCCATCCAATACTTTTTCAATATGCTCAGACAATATCTTTTTTATTGCCTCTTTACTTCTATTATATTTTAATAAAAGTGACCTTTCGGGAAACGCAAAGTAAGAACCATCCACATCATGTATCCACAGTTTATTGCTTCTATCAGAAAACGGCAAAAACGGCGAGAAAGTTACTGCAAACTTTGTAATATTTGTGATATTATAACTTAATGCTATATTTAATGATGCAATGCAAGAAAGTTCAGCAATAATAGTTCCATTGCTTTTAGGGTTTGGTGGGTAGTCATCAATTTCCCAAAAATCCTTCAGGCTTTGTCCATACATGCGCAACCATGATTTTATATTTTTATTTCCGGAAGGTGAAAAACCTATCCTTATAATTTTTTGCCAGAGGTAGGCTTGAATAATATCATTATCCATTTTTGCCTCCTCTGTTTTCTTTTAAATATTCAAGGACAATTTTAAGATTTTTAACCATTGAGAATTCTGAACTTTCCTCTGATTCAACTAAGTCCTCATAAAATGCCAAATCGGATTCTATATCCTCGATTGATAGACTGCCCAACAGTTCATCTTCCAGAATAAAAAACTCAAATAATTCTCTTAATTGTACCCAATGTGGTAAATAGTCTTTTAAATCTTCCAGAGGAATCCACCAGAGCATTTGATAATTTATAAAGCGATCTCGATATTTATCCAAAATATTCAGTTGTTTTTCCGTCCATTTTCCCGCAAATTCAAAAGAAAGGATATCTGTGTCTAAAGCCAGTGTTCCTTCAAGTATATTTATTGGTTCTTTGACTTCACCACCCAATAAATTGCGATGTTCGAACCTTTGATATTCATAAGAATTTGCCTTTGCAAACAGATATGCGCGAGCAGCATTAAGAATATTTTTATCCTTAAACCCAACCATAATCCTGTCTTTTCTATCGATTGAAAGAAGTGCGGCACTTATTACATCTAATATTTCTGTAAGTTTTAGAGTTAAAGGCTTTTCTATGCCCATTGAAAAAAAATCTTGCAAGATTTTATCTGCACTTTTTTGAGAACTATCATCCTCAAGCATATTAAAACCAAGTCCGGTAGGACTCATTTCATTTATTTCAGCATATTGAGATAAGAGTTTTTGTTCAGGTTCTGTCATTATACTTTTTCCATTTTTGAAAAATGGTTTTACTAATGGATTTACAATAGCAGGCCATGAACCATTAGTAGAACTTTGTGTGATAAATATCCAGTTCCCATAAAGAGATTGTAAAGCGTTCTCTTTATCGCCCGGTAAATTAAGAAGAGATGCCTCGATTTTTTTATCTTTTAAAATAGTTCTGATTAATTCGAAAGTAGGTTTACCGGAATAAGCAAATAAGTCATCGGTTGTTCTTTTAATTGCATTTGCCAATATTCCTGTTTTGTCCAATTTTTTATTTTTTCTTGCTGACTGATAATGAGTAAGAAGACGAATCGCCTGCCGCGGGTTTCCTCCCGACCACTTGGCAATAAGTTCAAGTTCCTTTTTTATGGGCTCTGCGTAAACACCCATTCTTTTATTAAGAATTTCGATAATCTCTTTATCTCTGACTGTTTGTATAAATACCTTCTCGTTATTGGAAGAAAAGGGCGAAGTATTATCAGGAAGAAAAAGATGAACAGCATTGACTTCGAACATTGTTTTATAGTTTGAAAGAATTTCTATTGAGCTTTTAAGGGATAATGTAAATGCGACACTTTTAGTATCATACTTGTCAATACCGGACGCAAAAACAGCCAGCGGTGATTTTACATTGCTCTTTAATATATCCCCAATTTTAGAGATAACCTCAATAATGTATTTGTCGTGTTTTGCTATTTTCTTTCGCGTGGAAATCTTGTTTTCAAATAAT
>JAHJDU010000553.1 GCA_018812385.1 Pseudomonadota bacterium | reverse complement strand
TCAGGCCATTGAGTATCAAATTCAAGGGATTTTAATATTTCGATTGCCTTGCCAACATGGCCGCCGGCTTCATTGACACCATGGGAGTCATCTCCCGGGACAACACGTATGCCCATTTTTGCGGCTCTTTTTAAAATTGAGGTCGTTATATAGGGTTCTTTTGCACCTCTTTTAAGCGCTCGCAAATTGAAATCCATCACCAGATCCAGGGCTTTTATAAGCATCAGGTTTCTTTTGATTTTTTGAACAATCTGTGGGAGTAAAAGTCTTTTTTCATAACTTTCATCATAAATTCTTATCAGGTCAAAATGTCCCACTACAAAGGGTTTAAGTTCTTTTATCATTTCATATTGCAGATCAAAATATTTTTCATACATGGCTTCATATGAGCCGCAGTCCAAAGCAATCCTTTCATATTCATCTTTGGAATAATCAAAACAATTGTCATCAATATGGTGGACAGATCCGACAATATAGTCGGGTTGAAACCGTGAGGTCAGCTTTTTGATATGATCAACATAGCCGGTATAGGTTTCTGTCTCCATCCCAATAAAGATTTTTATTTTTGATGCATATTTTTTTTTCAGGCGATTAATATGTTTAATATAATCTTCAAACCGTTTGTACAGGTCAGCAGCCGTAAGATTGAGTTTTTTCTCATCAGGATATAAAAAAGAGTCTGTTATGGGCGGGACATGCTCGGTAATTCCGACTTTTGTAAATCCAAGTTCGATATATCTTTGGATAATATCTTCCAGCAGATCCCTGGCATGGCTGCAATACTGGCCGCTGTGGCCGCCGTGAAGTGAGATGAGCTTTGTTGTTGTGTTCATGAAAAGGAAACTATCATCAAAAAAGGGATAAAATCAAGTATTTCATAGCCGCTGGATCATATATAAAAATGTGGGAAACCGGCTTAAGGCTTTCAGCTTATAAAAATCATAGAGAACCTGCCGGGAGGGGCTGCCGAATTTTAATGGAGACAGATAAATACATCCCTTGGGTTTGGGTCTGTTGACACTTTCTCTGATAAGGGTCATTAAAGCCTCATAATGGGAATCCGGAAGACTTTCATCCATAACAAAATTGCAGGTGATTTCTATATTGGGGAAGGTATCATTTATGGCCTGTATTTTTTCAAATGCCTGGCCCACTTGTTTCCGGGTCAAAGGTTTGCCCAGAAGGTCCAGGGTTGCCTGATCATATGATTCAAGGCCAAGATTGATAAAGGTTTGAAAGGGAGAACGATTGAGTGTTTCAAAAAGGATTTTATCAGCATTTAAAAAGGAAGCCACACTCCCGAACATGAACAGAAAGGTTTTTGTCATGTATGATGATTGGAAATTAAAGGCATCATAGGCATCCTGCACTGTCTTAAGAATCAGTTCACAGGGCGCGTTTAATGCATCATGCTCTCCTAAAAATATGGCATTGAAATTTACAATGTCCTTGCTATACAATCGCTTGAGCCGGGTGATCTGGTTGTCAATATCCCGTTTGGATCGTATTGAGAATTCCTTTTTGTTTTTTACTTTACAAAACCGGCATTTATAAAGGCACCCGTCAGAAATATTTAAGGGGATTATATTATAGTCAACATGCCGGGCATCGGGCGGCATCACCGTCACCCTTGATCCGGATATGTCAAACAGTTGTTGAGCTTTTTTCTGCAGTCCTTCAGGACTTTGCTGCCGGATGGATTGAATCCACCGGGAAAATTCATCGGGCATGCCCGTATCCGGCAATTGTGCTATGATTTGATGCCAGTTTTTGACAATATCATCTATTCCACTCTCTTCAAAAGGCTTGCCACCCAGCAGGGAATTTGTCGGATATGTAAGGTTGGGCAGATAATATTCACCTAAAGCCTCAAAAACCCCTGAATACCCGCCTGTGGAATAATAGACCCAATCATTTCCCATGGTTCTTTTAAGCCATTCTGATGGATGGAGCCATGTTCTTTTTTTTGATCTTGCATGCCGGATCTCATGATTGAGATTGAATTCAAAAATATAATCACAGGTTTCAAGCTTTGAAAAAATACCATATTTTACAGGGAAACTGACCTTGGTATATTCATTGGCACCACAACGATTCAATTCAATGGAAAGTTCCTTTGAAAGATTACTGGATTGGAAGGTTTGTGTATTATAGCCATTTTTCTGCAAGGGTTTAAGAATCTCCATATTTTTAATGATCTTTGTTTACAATTGAAATTGTCACTTGGCAATCCTTTTTTAAAAGTTTTGCCGGTCAACTGGCAGACCTTCTTCCTTCTTGTCATGTGCTATCCGGTCCAGTCTCTTAAAACTCTGATAAATGACAGAGAAAATATTCAGTTCCGGCCATACATGATGATTTGTTTTATCCTGTCGGCTCGGTTTTATGGGCTTTCTACCTGGTGGTCTGTAATCCCAATTAAATTTAATGTTGCACCTTGGAATGAAAAAATACAAAGTACAATATATTGTGGTTGATTGTTTTTGAATAAAAAAGAGGACTAACAGAGGATAGTCCTGGGGAATTTTTGAATTTTGAAAGGCCATGATTATAGCCAGTTAGTCCGGTCTTTGAAATTCATTCAGTT
>JAHJDU010000052.1 GCA_018812385.1 Pseudomonadota bacterium | reverse complement strand
TTAATAAGGTTCGGAAAAATCCTATCCAAATTGGTGGCTGCGCTTATTCCAGAAACTGTCTTTGGGGATGGGTAAGATAAGTTCCGCCAGGACCTATCTCATCAATGAGATCCAACACCATGGATTCATGATCAACCTTTACTCCGCTGATCAATTTAAGGATATTTGTGATGCATTCATGGTCCATAATCAAAGGTCAGTCCCGTCTCTAACCCTCCTGCACCAAAAACCATATTGGCTCCGGACAGAGCCATGGGCAGAGCGTTCAAGGTAAACTCTTAACCTGCATAGGCATCCGGAACCTTGGAATCACTTACGCCTGCGCCAATACGGCAGGGAATACCATAATATTGCGACATCTTTGCAATGGCTGTACCCACCATACTCCATTCAGGAGCCCCCACGGAAGTCAGTCCTGTTTTCAGATCCATGATAGTGCTGCATGAACCAAAGGTAACAATAGATCCTTTTTTAATAGTCTGAGCAAGAACCAGTCCGCTAAGGTGTTCGGCAATGGTCTGAACAATAGTGCCGGCAAGTGTTACCGGGCCTGTTCCGCCGGAAAGTGCCATGGCCATAATATCGACATTTACCTGTTCTCCAAATGTACTGAATCCCACATGACCCTTTTCCATAAAAAAATCTTTTTCAGGATCACGGGCATAATAGGTCACACTTTTTGCCACACTTGAGATGCTGTCTGTAACCATCCATTCAGAAATTTTGACCAGCCAGTTGGATCCTTTTTTGAAACCCGGGCTCCTGCGCTGCTTAACCTTTCGGCAGCTTCTTCCATCTCCACGAGCACACCAGTGCGCTTTAAAATATGGCAGGCCCCTTTGTGAATTGTCTCAAGTTCATCCTGGAAAAAAACATTTAATCCCATTCCAATAGCTGAAGTTAAACCATTTCTGCTCATAGCTGTTTTTTGCCTCATTCCTGTTAAATTATCAATTAAACCTTCCCAAAAAAAGATAACTTACTCCCGTGCCCATTTTTTTTGGGGGGGGGAGGTTCAGTATAGAGCCCATTTTAAGGAAAAGACGTTAAGATAAAAACTTGCTTTTTGTCAAGAAAAAGATAATTTAAAAGATGCACTTCATTGCCTTTGGTGGGCTTATACTTTTAATATAGGAGATAAAGAATGACAGATAATTATACAAAAATTGTTCAAAATAATCTTAATCAAATATATGACAATCTACCGAAAGACCTTGCAAAAAATCTTCCAGGTGAACAGGATGGGGAAAAGTTTATTTTTGATGCCTTTGGTGAAAAATGTCTGATTGAGCCGGGAAGAATCAGTCTTGGTGAGAAAGAACACTCTTCTGTTTTTGGTATTTTAATATCCCTTTATATCTTGAATGCCTGCCCCGATATATGTATCCTCGCACCCCTGAAAGCATTCAAGGAATTTCCCGACAGTATGCCCTATGTAGGAGCTTTTGCAACACATACGGAACAACTGCTTGTCCCCCATGTGGCCAAAATCAAAAAAGCCGTCGGAACAATCACTAAAACACTTAAAGGGGGAAAAGCTCCTGATGGGACTGGAGGAGATTTTTCCTTTATTGTTTATCCTCTACCGAAAATAGCTCTTTGCTATATTTTTTATGAAGCTGACGACGATTTCCCGGCTTCAGTAACCTGCCTGTATTCAAATAATGCACGGCTATTTCTACCCGTTGACGGCCTTGCCGATGTAGGGGAATATAGTTCCAGAAAAATTTTAAAATTAATCGAAGAATAAATAATCACCTGGAGATTTTGATTAATGTTTTTTGTTTTTATTTACACCTTTCTTTTTTTAAAATAGGCAGTATAAACAAACAAATTAATAATTAACACCCCAAGCCCGAGAAAAATCTGAGTCTGCCGGGTCAACCCTTCAGGATAAATAATCTTCAATAAATAGTGGTGGATAAACCCATGATTATACCCGCTTTGTCCGGATAGGGCTCTTAAATGGTTTTCAAGAGGTGTCAGGGGGCAGATCCAGCCGGAAAATTCAATAATTGCTGCCCAGAAAACTGCGGGAATGTGCAGCCATGACATCCATTGCCTGTAAAAAATGAACATGCCGCCGAATACCACAAACATGATAAACGCAAAGTGTAGAATTAAAATGCAGTTTGCAAAAAACAGATGGATCAAAACAATGATTTTCCTTGAAAAAGTAGACACATTTTCAATTGCGTATTAGTAAAAAACTTAAATTTATTGTTGTTGTGTACCATTTATTTTGTTACTTTTCAATTATCTGTCC
Organism: Pseudomonadota bacterium; assembly: GCA_018812385.1. Classification (GTDB taxonomy): domain Bacteria; phylum Desulfobacterota; class Desulfobacteria; order Desulfobacterales; family Desulfobacteraceae; genus Desulfobacula. The sequence goes on along the minus strand of JAHJDU010000052.1, from coordinate 17,764 downwards.
AGGGTATAGGCAACAATGAAATCAAGGGGAACCACGGAAGAACCTTCAAAAGCATTCATTGAAGGTGATAAAAAACTTTTATGGTCAAAATAAAGACTTACTATGGTCAGACTATCGTTTATATTAATATCCGTGTCACGGATTCCAATACTATTAATTATCACTAAAAATGGAGTATAGTCACTTTATGATGAAGCTTTTCATAACAATCCTATTGGTTATTTCTGTTCTGTATCTCTTTCCAGCTCCAGTTTCTGCTAAGTCCTACTTGAAGGGATTGGAAATCATTGTAAATGTAGAAAAGTGCAATTTAAGAAGTGCACCTGATACATCTAAAAAAAATGTCATAGTTGTCTTGTCAAAAAATGAAAAAGCATCTGTAATGGATACACTTACCAGGGAAGGACACCTATGGTATCTTGTTAAAACACCCAATTATGAGGGGTGGCTTTCAGCTTCTGTTTCAACTTTGAATGAAAAAGCAATCGATTTTAACCTAGTGGATTTAATCTACAAAAAAACCTTAATAAACCTGGAAAAAGAATATCCGGCTAAATACTTTAATATATATAATAAAGTTAAAAAATATTATTCAAAAGAAGAATTTGATGATTTGTTATTAGATCAATCCAATCTCCTCCTACAGAGGGAATATCTGGATAAACTTGTTTTTCTGGCATCTCCTGTTTCAATTAAAAAGCAGAACAAGCAGCATAAGGACTGGGTTCCTATATTAGTAAATAAAAAGACCTTGAATAATGGAATACTATTTTTTGAAAAGCATAAAGTACATTTTTTAAACGCACAAAAAGAGACTGGAGTTCAAGCGAGCGATATTATCTCCATTTTAAACTGGGAGTCTGGTCTTGGAAAGTACAGGGGCAAATATGAGATATTCAAGATATTTGTCCATCAATATTTTCATATTGATGAAGTTGAGTTTGAACTCTTTCAAAAAGGCCATTATCAAAAAGAAGGAGCCATGGATAGACCCACTGCTGTAAAAAGACTTCAAAAAATAAAAAAACGGGCTCTTAATAACCTGTCTCAATTATTAATTCGGGCAAAAAACACAGGTTTTAATCCAAAGATCGTAAAAGGATCCTGGGCAGGAGCTATAGGGATACCACAATTTATGCCCGCTTCCATGGCTTATGCAGTTGATGGAGACAGGGATGGCCTCATTGATTTAAATACTGTTCCAGATTCAATTTTTTCCGTTGCCACATATCTGAAACATCATAAATACAAGGAACGGGGTAGAGAATATGCCTTTAAACGGTATAACCACAGTGACATGTATGTCCGGGGTGTTAAATTGTATTCTAATAAATTTGAAAAGCTAATGCCCCGCCTCAGAACTATTGAGTGAGTATATTGAGCGATATTATCACCCTGGGCATCGCCCTGCCTGGTTTTTTCGATTCAGCCTCAAGTATTTATGATAAAACCGATTATATTTGGATTTTTATATTCAATTGGTCTTTCAGAATAATTGATTTTGGGTGACTTTGAACGATAGCTTTAATTTAAATATCATTTGGTTTGAGTTGAAAAAAATGAATCGGACTGATATAGGTGAATTGTGTCTTGATAATACTGGAAAAAGAATTTTTATAATAAAAAGGCAGCGAATGCTTTTTAAAAAAAGCCTTTTAATCATTTTTATCAGCTGTATTCTGGTCGAAATCTGTACTTACAATAACTGGTTCCCTCCTCTGGAGCAGGTTATTTATGATACCTATCATCGCATGGCCAAAGTACGGCCCCAGTATACGCCGCATGTTGTCATTATTGCCATTGATGATAAAACCCTGAATTATTTTAAAGAAGATCCTCTCGTATTCTGGGGGCCTCATTTTGCCCAAGCCATTTCCGCCTTACGCAAGGCCGGCGTGACTGCCATAGGAATAGACCTGATTTTTTCCATCAACCCGTAATCCTGGCTGCAAAAAATGAAATTTGATAAATCCGTTGCCACCCGATCATTTAATACTTTGTTTCAAAAACAGATTAATTCTTCAAAAATCGTATTGGCAGGACAGGTCACCTGGTCAGAAAAGAATCATGAACAGTTTAACCTCCCTGCTGTTGAATACATGTATGCCCTTTCGGATGGACCTGCTTCTGTGGGATTGGTTAATCTATTTCAGGACAGCGATGGTGTTGTCCGTTCTTTTTTCGAAAAATTATTTAATGATAACAGGAAACCTGATACTGCATTTGCACCGCTCCTGGCAATGAAAGCAGGTTATGGCAACCCGGGTTCAAAAATTAATCGTATTGGCTATGTCGGGCCACCCGATACTGTTCCCAGGGTTTCATTCATGGATCTGTTCACTACCGGGGCAAAAGAGTTAGAAAAATTAACGCTTCTTTTGAAAGATAAAATTGTTATTATTTCAGTTGAACAGGAAGGATTCAATGACTCACATATCACACCTTACTCTGGCGGGTTTTTATCCGGGGACATCAACCTTATGAAGGGAGGGGAAATTCATGCCAACATTATTGAAACCATCATTGCAGGCAAATCACTAAAGGACCTGCCGGTTTTTTTCAGGGTGGCATGGCTGATTGTGGCCGTATCTGCATCCGTTTTTTTGACACAGGCTTTGGGTCCAAAGAGGGGATTGGCTTTAATTGCTCTTATGCTGGTAATTTTCGCATCTCTTTCCTATATTTTATTCCTTACAGGAATACTGGCCCCGATCGTCAACCTTGCGTTCTCATCGATATTCTCCTATCTGGGAATTCTCAGCACAAAATTGACCCATGAGGAAAAAGAACGCCTTCAAATGAAGAAAAAATTCAGTCCATATGTGTCTGAATCTGTATTAGAAGAAATTATCAAACAGGATAAAATGCCGGCACTGGGGGGTGAAGAAATTGAGATAACAGCCATGTTCTCAGACATTCGAAATTTTACGACCATTTCTGAAAAGCTGTCTCCTGCGGAGGTAGTAGAGTTGCTTAACCATTATTATTCACAGGTCTGTGATATAGTAACCTCCAACAAAGGTATTGTTGACAAGTTTATAGGAGATGCCGTAATGATAGTTTTTGGCGCACCCCTGCCCACACCCGATCACGGGCAGCGATGTTTGAAAACCGCATTTTCCATGCTTGAAACCGCCATCGAATTTAAGGTATGGTTGAAGGAACGATTCCCGAATCGGGATATCCCTGAATTTCAGATTGGTATCGGTATTCACACCGGCAAAGCATTGGTGGGAAATATCGGCTCCAAGCAGCGGATGGAGTATACGGCCATAGGAGATACCATTAATATTGCTTCACGTCTTGAAGGACTATGCAAAAAATTGGGATGGACAATTGTTGCCAGTCGAACTACGATAAAAGCATTTGAATACGAAGTGCTTTTTGGACGTAAAGAAAAAATCCAGCCCAGAGGAAGATCAGGATCAATTGAAATCGTTGAGGTGCTTGGAATGAAACCCGACACCAGAAATAAGGGAGATACGAATGAAAAAATATAAGAACTTTTATCCATCCGGCAAGATAATTTTTATAGTTTTGACACTGAGCCTGGTCATGGCAACATCAGCATTTTCTTCAGAAACTGCCATAGGAATGATTACCCAGGTTTCAGGTAGGGTTTCCTATATTCATAAAGACAAAAAGCAGAATGCACCGCCCGAATCTTTTATGAATTTTTACAAAGGAGATAAAATAATCCTTGAGCCGGACTCACTCCTGCAGCTCATCTTTTTTGAAAATGGACGGAAAGAGACCTGGGAAGGACCGGCAAGCTTTTACCTGGACCATTTAAAAGGAGTTGCCATTGATCATCAGGGTGCTGCGCCCAAAATCACTTCATTGCCGGCGATCGTTACCAATGAAGTCAGAAGGACTTCCAAAATCATTAATATCTCCCGATTGCAGACGTCAGGCGCGGTCATTGTCAGGGGCCAGGAAAATAAAAATGACCCGGCACAATCCATTCCCCCGGTTCAGCTTGATGTCAGTGAAGAAAGGGAAATCGATTTGGCTAAAAATACTTACAAAATGCTTTTGAAAAATTCTTCAAAAACCGATATCACGCCGGAATTGTATCTCTTCAGTGTGCTTGCCGACTATGACCAGTTCATGGAAATGTCCGGGTTGATTGAAACCATGAATCAAAAGCAGCCTGACAATTCCACAATCCAAGAATTGTCCAGGTGGCTGGAGAAACAAATGTGAAAAACCATATACTGGTAATCATACTTGCTATCCTTATTATGACCGAATCACCGGCTTTAGCCGAGATGACTTTAAACACGGAGCCCGGTCAAAATGGGAGCACTATATCCAGCCAGGTTTTATTCATTGAAAAAAATGCCGTTGACGCCTACCGATATGGCAAATTTGCAAAGGCTGTCAAATTGTGGGAACAGGCAGCTTTGCTGCATAAAAAAGCAAAGCATTCGCCGGAGCACATAAAGGCATTGATTCATCTTTCAGAAGCTCTCGAAGCAACGGGTAATGTCCGGATGGCTAAAAACAGTCTTGATACGGCCGTGGATATTGCCGGTAGCATCAATGACCCGGAACTATTATTTAAGACAAGGGCAACTCTTGGCAAAATTCTTTATCAAACTGGAAATCATGATCAGGCAGAAATCATCCTCAAAAAATGCCTGGAGCAAATGAAAAATCTGACTGAAGGAAAATTGGAAGCAACCGTTATTCTGAACTACTCAAACATATTGTTTGCCCGAAAAAAATTTAGCCAGGCAGCCGGTTACTATCGTCAAAGCATGGAAAAGGCCCAACAACAAAAGCAATTCTCCTTAGCAGTCAAAGCCGCCGTGAATCTGGCAAAAACCCAAGTTGTTCTAAAGAATCACACCACTGTATACCCATTGCTTAAACAGACATTCTCACAGGCAGTGGATCTGGCAGACAGTTTTGATAAGGCAGTTTCTCTTATAAGTATTGGTCGAATTGTTAGTCAGGCCTGGGCTGATCATCAATTACTGCCCTTACGCCGGGAACTTCTTTTAATGGCCTATGATACATTTGAGGCCGGCATCCAGGTCGCCCAAAGGATCAATAACGACTGGTCTTATTCTTATGGGCTTGGCTCACTGGGACAGCTATATCAAAAAAACGACCAGCTTGAAGAAGCCGTTTATTATACACAACAGGCCATATTTGCCGCTCAGCAAATTGGTGCGTTTGATATTTTATATCAGTGGCAATGGGATAACGGCAGGCAATTCAAGTTACAAGGGAAGATTGACGATGCCATTGAGGCCTATAAACATGCCTTGAAAAGTATTTTAGAAATCCGGGAAGATCTAAAAAATGATTGTAAGCGTAAGTCCAATGTGTCCTTCAGGGAGGCTATCGGCCCGGTGTATTTTGAACTGGCAGATCTTCTTTTACAGCGAAGTGCCCAAAAAAAAGATCCGGCAAGATTGCAAATGGACCTGACGACTGCTCAAAATACGATTGAACAGCTAAAACAATTGGAACTGCAGGACTATTTCCAGGATGATTGTTTGATTGCGCTCAAGGCAAGGCAGTCGAGCCTTGACAAAGAACTTCCTGGAACTGCCGTCATCTATCCGGTTCTGCTGCCGGAAAGGCTGGAAATCATCGTTACTTTAGGAGGTGTTAAGAAAAGCTTCAAGGTTAACGTGTCAAAAAAAATGCTGACCGAAGAAGTCAGATGGCTGAGAAAAAAACTTGAGCAACCGGGAAGCCGATTCATCAGACATTCCAAAAAGCTGTACTCATGGATCATACAGCCAATTGAAAAAGAACTGGAAAAACATGATATACATACCCTGATATTTGTTCCGGACGGCCCGCTTCGAACAATCCCCATGTCATGCCTCCATGACGGTGACGTATTTCTCATCAAGAAATTTGCCATCGCAACGACCCCAAGCCTGACCCTTACAGATTTGGTCCCCTTGCGCCGTCAGGGCATTAAACTGCTGCTGAACGGACTGACTGAATCCGTGCAGAATTTTTCTCCTTTACCATATGTGGATATGGAATTACGTGAGATCAACAGAATGTATCAGGGGCAGTTACTGATGAATGAGGCATTTGTATACCCATCTATGCAGCAGGCGCTTGAAAATACACCCTATTCCATTGTTCATATCGCATCCCATGGCCAGTTTGACAAAAACCCTGAAAAAACCTTTGTGTTAACCCATAATGGCAAACTGACCCTGGACAGTCTTGAAAAATTAATGGCGTTGAGCAATTTTCGTCAAGACCCAGTGGAATTGTTAAGCTTAAGTGCCTGCCAGACAGCTGTTGGAGACGACCGAGCTGCCTTGGGGCTTGCTGGGATAGCAGTGAAGTCCGGTGCACGCAGCGCTCTGGCCAGCCTGTGGTTTATCAATGACAAAGCGGCCTCAATGCTGCTGATTGATTTTTACAGGCGACTTTTGAATTCTGATACCATCACCAAAGCCCAGGCCCTTCAGCAAGCCCAGATAAACCTGTTGGAACAAGATGCCTATCAGCATCCGACATACTGGGCGCCTTTTTTATTGATAGGGAACTGGCTTTAGGAAGGTTTAAAGATCTTCCAAACCCATAACTGGAGCAGATAAAGGAATAAAGAAACTTGGCACAAGCCCCCCCCTGCCACTCTTTATCAAGCTGCTGACCGTCTCATTGGTTCTAACTTGACATTGATCACTCCCCAGGACCGGGATCTTGTTATATTCCGACAAGACGACAAAACTGGAATTCAAATCAATATTTGGAGTCTCAATATTAATGGTCCCGTCAATGCCGAGTTGGGATGACGCATTAACGATACTACTGGTATCCGAAAAAAAATAATCTGCAACAATATGAATGTTGCCCCCGTTACCCTGGTAAGCATTGGCAATCACCCGGCTATTGTCAAGAATAACAAATATCGGGTCAATGCTAATATTCCCGCCATTTCCCAGACCGCCGCCCACCGTGGCGGTGATATCACTATCTACCATTCTGAAAATATTATTTATTTGGATAAAAATGTTGCCGCCATCTGAAAAATTTGCCTCGGTTGTGATTTTGCTATTCTCTAAAAAGAGTTGATCCGGCGTATTAATGCTGATGGTGCCGGCATCACCAGTTCCTGATGAACTGCTGGATATATAGGACCCATCAAATAGTAAAACTTTAGTACCATCAATCTGGATGTTCCCGGCTTTCCCGGTATCTGCCGTGGCAGTGGATATCCCTCCCTGGCTGGACAATATCATCGTATCGGCATTCACGGATATATCTCCCCCATTTCCTGATCCGGCGACATTTCCGGCTTCTATTGCACCGTTTTCTGAAATCGAAAGATGGCCTGTAGATACTGTTATATTGCCTGAATGACCGGCAGCATTGGTATTGGCAAATAATCCGGAAGAAAGATATGACTTCTGACCTGAAATGGCCAATGAGCTGTCTGCCGTGACAACGATACTGCCGCCTTTGCCAGCTCCTTCTGCACCACTTGACACTGTACCACCACCTACAATTTTAACGGTGTCAGCTTCCAGGATAATGACTCCGCCTTCTCCCGTATCCGTGCTGGTCACCTGAAGAATACCGCCATCTGATATTTGAATATCTTTTGTATTTACCAGGATTTGCCCCCCGGCTCCGCTGCCATAACTTGCGGCAAAAATGCCGCTGGGATCAGAGCCATCACTACCGGATATGTTCATCGAACCTATGGTATTAATCACGATATCCCCTGCCGGTGCACTGCCGAATGTACTGCAGGAGATCTGGCCGGTACCGGTCACATCCAAAAAGTCTCCGGTGATGAAAATATCTCCTCCAGTACCTGTATCAAATGTCCGGTTATAGATTGTGGCACCATTGCTCACAAGAATATTGGGAGATTCAAGGGCCAAATTTCCACCCTTACCACTGCCATTGGTATAGGCAGCAAGCCGGCTGTAGTATCCGGAACTACCAGCACCATCAATCCAAATTGAATCATTGGCATGGATATCAATACTTCCGGCATTGCCGCTGCTTTCGGTATAGACGTCTATGGCACCTCCATTCAGGACAGATAAGGTATCAGTATCAATAAACATAAACCCGGCATTACCGGCATCCAGGGCCAGAACTCCTATCCTTCCGGCATCCAAAAGGCACTGGGAGGTGAAAATAATAATGTCCCCACCGTTTCCACCACCCTTTGAAGTGGTGAACAAACCGCTGGTGAATCCATTGCTATCCCCGGAAATCGTTAAGGAATCTGCTATGGAAAGTTCTATATTTCCACCGGTGCCGTCCGTCGTATTGGTCAGTATCTGGGATCCTCCTGAGATGTCCAGATTTTCCGCATCCACAATTATGGTGCCGGAGTCACCGCTGCCACTTGAACTGGCACTGATCAAAGCATTTTCTTTCAGCGTCAATACCGGCGTTTTAATCGTGATATCGCCTGCAGGACCATCTCCTGATAAACTATAGGTAAACAAACCGAAAAATGATCCATTTCCAAGGCCGTTAATCAAAATGGAATTATCAGCATCCACTGATATGTTTCCGGCAGTTCCTTGATCCAAACTGATTGCCAGGATACTGGATTCGTTTTTTAACTCCAGGCTGCCGGTGATGATGGAGACATCTCCGGCCACCCCGTCTGCCACCGTGCTGGTGGAGATAGTACTGGCCGAATCAAGAACAATGGAATCGTCCACAATGATGTCAATGCTGCCCCCTGGGCCGCTGCCTTGGGTTTCCGCCCAGATATTCGAACCTTGAACCATGAGGTTGCCTGCACGAATATAGATCTGTCCGCCGTTATCATCACTGGTATAAAGATAGGAGTCGTTTAAAATATCCACATTTCCCATTTCTTTAAAACTATTGGTATCAACACCATTAGTTTCAGGTATCACTTCACCGCTTGAGGAGACAGCGACAGTATCAATCCGACCGCCTTTTGCATGTAAAATAGCATTGTTTCCAATCGTAATGGGGCCGCTGATGATTGAGATATCTTTTCCCGGAAGTACAGAAAGCAGACTGCCGTCAATATTCACGGCAGAAGGCAAGGGTGTCAAAAAGCCAAAGGCCTCAACAGGTGAGGATGTTAAAATGCTATTTCCTGATGAATTGGCATGAAACATCCCGTTCTGACCAAGGGTAAGATAATCTGCGGTGCTGATATGGAAGGACCCGGTAATATCCAATTGGGCATTGGGTCCAAATATAATTCCGGATGGATTCAGAAGATAAAGGTTTGCATTGGCTATTTCGGATCTTAAACTGCCGTCAATATAGGATGACTGACCGCCTGTTATTCTGCTGATAATATTTGAAACAGTATCTGGACCTTTGAAAACTGCAGATTCATTTGAATCAAGATTGAATAATGAAAAGCTGTGAAACAAATTCTGACCCACCTGGGTTCCAAGATCCGAGGTAATGGAATAATTGGGGCCGGTAAGAGAACCTGATATGCCCAATGTTCCGTCAAGGACAACTTCGGCATATGGACATGTCATTGGGCTCAAAATCCTTAAAAAACAAAAGACACACCCCCAAAGAAACATCTTCTTTAAGCATTTCATAAAAAACACCCTCTCCTGATTTAAAAAAGATTCCATTGAAAAAGAAAATGGACCCCTGAATCCTGTAAATCATGATCGCCATGAATCATATTCTGCAGCTGGTAACCATAATATATCCGGGAGTGAATTTTTTTGCTAGGATCCCACCTGATACCCACTCCAACGCTTGAAATGATGTCTACACCAGCATTATTGTTCCAGGATCTTCCCCAATCAAAAAACGGGGATAGCTGAATGATCCCATCTTGCAGACTCTTGCTCACACCTTTTAGAGGCAACCTTGCCACTGGAATCCGGTATTCAATTGATGCGACGAGGCCATTATCCCGGACAAGCTGATTTTCCCGATATCCCCGCACTGTTGCGTGACCGCCTATTGCAAATTTTTCTAATGACGGCAAAGGACCCCTGCTTATCTGAAAAGAAGTCTTAACTATAAATTGATCTCCCGGAATAAAATCAAATCTTTTTGACCACTGGAGCTGGCCCAGCAAGTTTATAAAATCAGCATCCGGTTCGCTTTTAAAAGCGGTTGCATTGAACGCATCAACCCCTTTTGAGATAACCGACCGAACGGCAAATACATGGGAAGGCCTGTAAATGTTCAAATCCACGGATAACCGGCCGATACTGAGTTCTGTTTTACCGTCATCCGAGTTCTCCACAAAAGAAAAGGGGTTATCGTAAAGAAATGTTTTACTGGTTCTTCTTTCGGCTGTAAATGTCAGGAACAGATCCTGATTAAGGTTCCGGGTCAAAAGATACATAAAGCTGAATCCAAAACTTACAGATTCGCTTGTTATGTCAATAAGATCAAATGGTTCCTCAATAATCCGGGAATCCGTATATTCATAGAATGCAGAGAGTCTGGATCCCTTATGATTGAAAGGAATATCATAGTTTACTGCATAGTCATCTGCTCCCCGGGTTTTTTTCCAGCGTGCGGAAAATTGATCCCCCTCGCCTGACAGATTAAGATATTGAACCATGATTTCTTGTCCGATACTGCCGGAACTCGGTGGACTGTCATTTGCATATTTGACAATGGTTTTTAAAGGATTTGATTCCACAATCGTAATCTTCAATGACGCCTCTCCAAGTGCCATACCCGGGATCAGTTCTCCGTTAATTTTTTCAATCAATGGGTTTTTGTGGAGCAACTGAAGTTTTTCCTGAAGATCAAAAACATTGAACGGTAAATCCTTATCTGAAATAAGGTGTGTTCTGATCAGGGAACTCTGGATTCTCTTGTTCCCTGTGATATCAATCTTCGTCAACTTACCTTCAATAATACGAAAGTAAATTACACCGGTGGACACTTTTTGATCAGGCAGTATAGCTCCGGAATTAATATATCCTTTACCGGCATAATATTCATTGATCTTGTAGCGCAGTTCATGGAGTTCTGTCGTGCTGATTTTTCTATTGGTATAAGGGTTTGCAATTTCACTAAGCGTTTCATTGGAAACTACTTTGTTCCCCATAAACTGAAATTCCTTTACAAACACAATGGGAATTAGTGATAACTGATCCTTGTCAAGCTTGGGGGGTAGTTTGGGTAGCAAAATCTTTGAATCGGCCATGGATCCAGTATGTTCGGGCAATTCTTTTCTTGTTTTGGGCTGGTCCGACCCCCATTGATTGACAGATAATTGTTGTGCAACAATCAATGATGGAAAAAAACTGATCAAAAGAAACAGATGAAGCCATATGAAAAAAACTTTGGAAAACGGTTGTCGTGACAAAATCATACAGATACCCCAACGACTTGAAAATCATTTAATGGAGTCTTTTAGCCTGTTGTTTTTACAAATTAAGTTAAGATATGGCTTTTTGTCAAGAAGAGATCTTTAAATTATATTCGATCTCCTCTTCAAAGATATTGTTTTTCGATATAAACATCTCCAATGATTTGAGCTGTAGGTGCAACAAAAACTGTGGGATGGAGTTTGGGGTTGAGATTTTTGTATGTATAGAGAAGCATAAATCCAATTCATCCTCAATTAGCCAGCTTTCCTGAATGCCTTTATTCATTTAAAAACAATTCTTTAATTTTTATTATTTTATTTCTTTCTTGCCGATACAGATTATGAGCGGTTTTCAAATCAGTCTTTTCAAATGTTATTGTATCCCCAGGGGTTGTCTGTGCCACCTTTGACAGATCTGTGGAAATTATAGTTGCAATTTTAGCATATCCACCAACCGTCTGTTCAACCAGTAAAATTATGGGTTGTTCATCAGGCGGTATCTGAATACTGCCGGGCATTGATGGTTCTGAAACAATACTTTTTGGCATGCCGCTCTTTATGGGTATGGGGGCTCCCTGCAAGCGGTATCCCATGCGGTCAGCCTTTACAGTAACCATATACTTAGTTTCAAACAAAGCTGTCAGGCCTTGATCAAAATAATCATCCTGGGGCCCCGGGATAGCACGGATAACTGCATTGGAAGGGTATTGTGGGATATAATCGACAGGTATAACGCGCGGTTTGCTCAAAACTCTGACATCATGGGTTTCAAGGATATCTCCTTTTTGCAGAGGTCTTCCCATAAACCCACCGATTTTGCCGCCCACATAGGTTGAATAACTGCCCATGACCATAGGAATTTTTAACCCTCCGCTAAAAGCAAGATAGGCTCTGCATCCTGATTGAACCTGGGAAATCGTCAAAATATCACCCGGTTTTACCCGTATGGATTTCCATTGCTCAACAGGTTTATCATTAAGGGTCATCCCCATTCTGGCACCAGTAAGGGCTATGTCCATTTCTTTTAATATTTCCAAGGACGGTCCCATTATAGTAATTTCAAGAACAGCCTGGTTTTCATTATTTCCCACCAGGATATTTGCACAGTTAAAGGCAAAAGAATCAAGCACTCCGCATACAGGAATTCCCATTTGCTGATATCCGAATCTTCCCCTGTCCTGAACAGTGGTAAATCCCCCTGGAGCCAGAACTTTCAAGGCGCTCATAAGCTCTTCTCCTTTTGTGCAATCAGGTCATATTCTTTTTTTGATATGGGCTTAAATTTTATTTTATCCCCTGCCTTATAAAGAAACGGGTTGGCTCGATCCGGTGCAAAGAGTTTCAGCGGCGTTTTTCCGATGAGCTGCCAGCCGCCGGGACTTGCAATGGGGTACATTCCTGTCTGGTTGTTTGCTATTCCCACAGAGCCTTCAGGTACAAGCATGCGTGGAGTTGCAAGTCTTGGGGTATACAATTTTTCGTCAAGCCCGCCTAAAAAAGCAAACCCAGGTGTAAATCCCACCATATAAATCAGATATTCAGGTTTTGAATGAAGATGGATGACTTGTTCCGTTGTCAATCCATGGGTTTTTTGTACATTCTCAATGTCAGGACCAAATTCGTTTGCGTAACAAACCGGGATTTCCACGATTTTAAAGGGTTTGATGTCAATTTTTTCAAGGTTGTTTTCAACTATTTCAATCAAGTTGCAAAGCAGGTCTGGATTTGTAACTTCAGGATCATAGATAAACAAAAGAGACCGATAGGTTGGAATCATTTCCCTGACACCAGTGAGCCTGTTTTTTTCCAAGGCGCGGGCCATGGCCCTGACTTTTGCATTTACTTTAGGATCAATGCCCTCCCCAAATTCAACAAGAAGGCCATTGTCTCCTGCAATGCGATATTCTGCTTTTTCAAACAGCCTTGATTCCATGATTCAGACTTTCCCCATGGGTTTTACTTTTATATCATTTGCTTCAAGAGTTTTTCTGATATTTGCAACCAGATTCACAGCGCCAGGATTGTCACCATGCACACAAAGGGTCTGCACTTCAAGCTCAATATTTGTCCCATCCACGGCTGTTACAAACCCGTTTGCCATGTCAAGGGCTCTTTGTGCCACTTTATCCGGATCTGAAATAACGGCTCCCGGCTGTTTTCTGGACACAAGGGTCCCTTCAGGTGTATAGGCCCTGTCAGGAAAAGCTTCATAAACGACTTTAAGCCCCAGTTGTTCTCCCATGCGCCTCATTGTTTCCCCTTTTTTCCCTGCCAGGGCAACAAAATAAAGATCCGGGTCCAGACTCATTATCCCTTTGGCAATTGCCTGGGCTATGATTTCATTTTCAACGGCATCAAGATAGAGAGCCCCATGGGGTTTAACGTGGGAAAGTTTTGCTCCATGCACATGACAGAACCCTTTAATGGCACTGACCTGGTAAACAAGATAGTGCTGGATTTCTTCTGGAGAACACGCCATATTCCTGCGGCCAAATCCCAAAAGGTCAGGATAACCAGGATGTGCGCCGATTCCAACTTTGCTTTCAACTGCCATTTTGACAGTTTTATCCATTACCAGCGGGTCTCCGGCATGAAAGCCGCAGGCAATATTAGCTGAACTGATATGCTTCATTACCTGCTCATCCATGCCAAGCTTGTATGCACCAAAGCTTTCACCCATGTCACAGTTTAAATCAATTACTTTCATCCTTCACTCCTTTATCATTTTTTTATCATGAGTTCTGGAAGATACAATGCGATTTCCGGGAAAATAGTTATAATTGCAGTTGTCAATAACATTAAAAAGAAGAACGGTAACGCATATCTGGCTATGTTCATAATGGGCTCACCCGTCAGACCCTGAATTACGAAAAGGTTAAATCCAACGGGAGGCGTGATCTGGCTTATTTCCACCATTAAAATAAGATAAATGCCGAACCATATGGGATCAAATCCTGCTGCAGTAACCATGGGAAGAGCTATGGGCAGTGTCATGACAACAATGGAAAACCCGTCCAAAAGACATCCCAGCACAAGATAAACACCTCCAAGAAGAATCATGAGCATGTATGGAGAAAGATTCAGTTCGATTATTGCAGAGGTAATTGCCGCCGGAATCCCCAGAAAACCCATTACTCTGGATAAAAAACCCGCACCCACAACGATGAGCATGATCATGGCATTGGTTTTAACGGCACCTTTAAGACATTCAAAAAGAATTTTCATAGTCATCTGGCGATTTAAGGCTGCAAAAACAAATGCCCCGAAAACACCTAGAGCAGCAGCTTCCGTCGGGGTTGCGTAACCCCCGTAAATGCTTCCGAGAACCACCAGGATAAGGATTAAAGTGGGGGCAAGGTCCTTAAGTCCCAGTAAACGGTCTGCCCATGAATAACTATCCTGGGTCTGCGGTGCAATTTCAGGATTTTTAATGCCCCGGTAAATGATGTAGACAGAATAAATTCCGGCAAGAAGCAAACCCGGTAAAATGCCTGCCATAAACATTTTTCCAATGGAAACCTCGGCTAGAATTGCATAGACAATCATGATCAAAGAAGGGGGTATCAAAAATCCCAATGTGCCTGCCCCGGCAAGGGAACCCATGGAAAGGCTTTTGTCATACCCCAGTTTGTCAAACTCTGCCAGGGTAATTCTGCCCACAGTGGCTGTTGTGGCTGCGCTTGAGCCGGATACTGCGGCAAAAAGAGTGCATGACACAATATTCATGAGCAAAAGCCCGCCTGGAAGACGGTATAGCCAGGGAACAAGGGCCTTGAAAAGTTTTTCCGAAATCCCTGACCGGTATAATATCTCCCCCATCAAAATAAACAGGGGCAATGCCACATATTCCCATTTTTCTATGGTTGCCCAGGCAGATGATGCCATATTGTTTCCAGCAGGCAGGGAGGAAAACAGGGTCATGCCGACAAAGCCCACAATAAAAAGAGAAAACCCGACCCAGATACCGGCAGACAGGGCTAAAAAAAGAACGCCAAACACCACAAAAGACATGACAAAAAGGTCTGGTTCCATTATACGACCTCCTCTTTGGTTGCAATTGCCTGCCAGGTTTTTATGGTAGTGGCTGCAAACTGGATAAAAAAGCAGCCGGCACCCACCAGCATGACTGCCTGGGGAATCCATAAAGGAGTGTTGGTCAAGGTTCCTGATGTTGATTCATACCTTATGGCGGATTTAACCATTTTAAAAAGATACCACCACAAATATCCCATAAAAACAGTGGTAATCAGTGTGGAAATAAAGGTAATGACTCTGGCCAGCTTTTGGGGCAGAAACCCCAGTACCAGGGTTATTCTGATATGGCCTTTTTCCTTAAGGCAGTATCCAGCCCCCAGAAAAATAATTGCTGCAAGGCCATAGGCACTGTACTCATCAGCGATCAAGGTTGTTTTTTCAAATAGATTCCATATAAAAATTTCCACTAAAATCAGAATAGACATCAGCCCTAAAATTACAGCAGCGATATTTGCCATAAGGTTGCTTAAATTGTCTGACAATTTTACAAGTTTATTCATTAAGACCACCAGAATCTATGGTAATGGACCGATTTAAGGGCCCATTACCATAGAATTTACTTTAGTTAAGATTCACTATCTTTTCTACCGGCCTGTAATTTTGTAATATTCACTGAGAATAGCCTGGGCATCACTACCTGCTTTCTTTGCCCATTCACCTCTCAAGGTTTCACCCACAGCATTGAGCTGGGCACGAAATGCCTTGCTCACAGGACTGATGAGCATTCCGTTTTCCATAAGAGTTGCCAGGCTTTTACGATCCATGTCTCCTGCTAGGTTCCACATGTCGTCTTCCATCTGGGCGGCGATTTCAAGGACGATTGACTGGATTTTTTTATCCAGTTTGTCCCAGGCAGCCTGGTTGACATTGATCATGTTCACAGGACCGACAATATTTATGGGTGTAAAATACTTTAAAACTTCCCATGCTTTTGCATCAACACCTGAAACAGAAGAGGTGTACATGGAATCCAGGAGCCCTGCTTTCATGGCAGGATATACTTCTGAAAAAGGCATTTTCCTTGCTGCGATGCCCGTGGCTTCTCCAAAGGCAAGGCCAGTACCGTCATAAACCCGCATTTTTAAGCCTTTTAAATCAGATTCTGACTGGATTTGACGCTGGGTGTAAATACCGGAAAAAGGCCATACAGATGTATAAAGGGTCATCTGGTTGAATTTTTTAAGATTTTCAGCGTAAACAGGTTTTGAAAGCTGATAAAGAAGACGCTGTTCAAAGGCATTTGTGGAAATAAAAGGCTGTGCTGTCAATGCAAGGACAGGTGCATCACCTTCAACCATGCCCGTAGGAATTTCAGCAACGGCAAGCTGGCCTTCAGCAACGGCCCTTAAAAGCTCAGGACCCTTGAATCCCAGTGAAGCGCCCGGATGAAGAACAATGGTGAGTTCGCCGTTAGTGGCTTTTGCGACTTCATCGGCAAATTTTTGTGCACCTTTGGAATGAAAATTACCAGCAGGATAATTCAGGTGCAAATCCCACTTGGTTTTTGCCATGGCATTGGAAAACAAGGTCAAAGCAAACATCAGGCCGGTTAAAACAATTAATACTTTTTTCATCTCTTTTCTCCTTTTTTGGGGTTATTAATATTTTATAAGGGTTTGCACCCTTTAAAAATTCAATCAGGATGTCATAAAAACAATTATCCGTTGCCGGAAAGTAATAATATGCTGTTCAATGAGGCCTTTCAGCCGGTTTTCATCTTTTTCCATAAGACAATGGATTATTTGTTCATGTTCCTGAAATACAGACTCATAATGGGATTTAAGAGGCTGTTGAGGATCAATAATATTGGCATAGGACAAATAGGACAGCCGTTTTGCCTCGCTTCTTACGTCCTGGATGGCCCGGATGAGAAATTCATTTTGTGAACACCTGGCAAAATTCATATGAAAATCATGATTTGCCTCCACCAGGTCAAAAACATCATTGGCAACAATTGCATTTTCAATTTCTTTATTTGATGCTTTCATTTTTTTAATAAAATTTGAGCAGTCTTTGTTAATGGCTATATCAACCAGACCCAGTTCCATAATTTTCATGCTTTCAAACATTGCCTTGGTCTTTTGCAAGGTTATGGGCCGAACAATAACCCCTCTTTTGGGATGGGATTCAATCATTTTTTCGCTGTGCAGCCTGACAAGGGCTTCCCTTATGGGAGTTCTTCCAATACCCAGGTCCTCCACAAGCTGGTTTTCTTCAAGATGCTGGCTTGGCTGATATTCAAGACAGATTATCTTTCTTACTATGGTTTCATAGGCTATAACAGCCAATGGCTGTTTTGGGGTATTCTGGATTTTTAATATTTTGCCCATACCTTGGAAATATCCTTTTTTATGATACTTTTGCCGGGAATAAAAATATACTTGACACAGATTTAAAATATATGTCAAGTATATTTTTAAATAATAT
>JAHJDU010000552.1 GCA_018812385.1 Pseudomonadota bacterium | reverse complement strand
GATTTATCTGTATGGATACGGGATAACCTGGAATTTGATCAAGTCATTCTGGAATGTTATCGGCCAGGCGAGCCGAATTCAGGGTGGGTGCATGTCAGCCTCAAGGATTCAGAGAATACAAATCGATCGGTCGCATTAACCTACAGCAATCGAAAATACAGCGAAGGGCTGATTGCTTAATCCGGCAAAGCGTTCGATCAATGCTGTTATCCTTGATGAGGCGATTTATCCAAGAAAGAGGATTGATCACAGGCGTGTGGGGATATTTGCCGAAAACATCAGGGATGGCTTTACGTTTGATCCCATTGAAGTACGTAAGGAGATAAAACAATGGCAAATATAGTTATCTGCGCAGATGGCACATGGAACCGCCCCGAAGAAGATATTGAAAAGGATTTTCCGACCAATGTCCTCAAACTTGCCCGCGCCGTCAAACCATCTGCCGACGGTGTCAAACAGCATGTCTTTTATGACTGGGGATTGGGTTCATATCATAACAGTGTAAGTGCTGGCGCAACTGGTCGCGGCATCCATAAAAATATCCTGGACGGATACCGCTATATCGTTCAGAACTATGACCCGGATGACCATATTTACTTGTTTGGTTTCAGTAGAGGTGCCTACACTGTAAGGGCTTTGAGTGGCTTGATAAACAACTGCGGTATATTGAAGAGAGCTGATGCCAACCTTATTTCCCAGGCCTGGACAATATACAAAAGTCCATCTGCGAAAAACCAACCAAAGGCAGATGCCGCAACATTATTTCGGGAGAACCACTGCCACACTTCCAGAAAGATTCATTTTGTAGGTGTCTGGGACACAGTCGGGGCTCTGGGAATCCCATTCAGCCTGATGGGGCTATTCGAACGCCATGATGAATTTTATGACACCAAAATGGGTTCGAATGTATCTATTGCGCGTCATGCACTGGCAATTGATGAGGAACGAGAGGATTTCGAACCAACGGTTTGGACTTCCAGGCCGAGTGTGGATCTGAAACAAGTCTGGTTTGCGGGAGTTCATTCTGATGTCGGAGGTTTCGTATCCTCCTGACAAGCAAACCGGGATCAGGGCATCAGATGCCCCGCTGGCATGGATGCTGGACGAAGCGATCCGTGCAGGATTGGAGATCGAGCCTCATATAAGAAACTCCTTAACAGACGGGGCAAAAGGCAATCTTCACAAATCACGTAATCATGTGTACCGTTTGAAATCTCCATTACTGAGGCCGCTGATTATTGATGACAAGCCCACCAGGATTCATCCCAGTGTCAAAACCCGCTATCTGGCCGACAGCAGCTACCGCCCGCCAGGGCTAAAAAAACTCATTGATCAATCAGGCTGGGACAACATAGATGTGGGGCAATGATGTCTGGCTTTGGAAAAATCACTTTAAGAATTGAATATGGATTTCAACAATTCAAATGAACCGGTTGCGACAAGTAAAGTCGCTTTTATGAAATATCAACTAATCGCTTGTAAATATTATTTAAATACAACAATTGAGATCATATCCTATTAATGGTATGGTTAGGTTAAAAAATGCATTAAGCGCTTTTTACTATATTGCGACTGAGAGAGATAATTATGGGTAAAAAAGATATCATAAAGATTTTACGTAACTATAAAAATGAAGTTGCTAATCAATATAATATCCTGACCATTGGTGTTTTTGGTTCCGTTGCTCGTGGTGAATCTGGGGATGAGAGTGATGTCGACATAGTGATCCGTATTTCTGAGCCAGATTTTTTCATGCTTGCGGGGATAAAAGAAGATTTAGAAAAAAGACTTAACAAATCTATTGATATTGTAACTTACACAGATTCAATGAATCCTTTTTTAAAAAACAGGATAGACCATGAGGCCGTATATGCCTGATACCGAACTGATATTGGAAATTCTTCACCAAATCGAAAATGCTGCTAAAAAGGTTATTCTGCGATTTCAGGTGATCGATAATCCAAACGATTTTACTGATACTGCAACTGGGATGGAAAAAATGGACGCCATCTGCATGATGCTTATCGTTATCGGGGAGTCTTTAAAAAATCTTGATAAAGTTACGGAAGAAAAATTGCTATCATGCTATCCAGATGTTGATTGGAAAAAAGCAAAAGGGATGAGGGATATTATTACACATCACTATGCAGAGATTAATTCTGAAACAGTGTTTTTCACATGTAAAAGAAAAATTCCTGTGCTTCTGGAAACTATCCAAAGAGTCATCAAAGAGTTGAAAATTTAATAATTTATTTCGAATCAAATTTTTCATATTAATAAACAACCCATATTTCAACAATCCAAATGAAGCGGGTGATACCGCTTATTTGGGGGGTTCGATCTTAAAAAATCTCCCTCCGACTTGTACAAAATGCTGGACAAGTATAAATATATTTATTATACTTGTATAATAAATTTGATAAATCAGGAGGATATTATGAGAATTATAAATTTCAGCGAAGCAAGAAATAATCTAAAGTCAGTATTGGATCAAGTTATTGATGATGCTGATTACACAGTAATTACCCGTCGCGACTCTGAAAATGCTGTTGTTATGTCATTAGAAACCTTTAATAGTTTTATGGAAACATTTTATCTTCTCAGGTCACCTGCCAATGCTGCCCATTTAACAAAATCAATTGAACAATTTAAAAATGGAAAAGTCCAAGAAAGGGATCTAATAGATGAGCAGGAAATTAGCTTGGACTGATGAAGCGTGGAAGGATTACATCTATTGGCAGACACAAGACAAGAAGACACTCAAAAGGATCAACAAGCTCATTAATAATACAATGAGGCAACCATTTGAGGGCATAGGAAAGCCTGAACCTTTGAGAGAAAATTTATCTGGTTTTTGGTCACGAAGAATTGATGACACTAATCGATTAGTTTATGCTGTTGATGATGATTTTATTACAATCATTTCATGTAGATATCACTACTGAACTATAATAAAATCGAACAAAAGAATCGGCATCGCTTGAGCTTGCGGCTCATCCGGGCCATTCGGCGGGAAAAAATAACACTAGCCAAGGAACAATTCAATAGGATGGTGATATGTGTGAATAAAGAAAAATCCAAAAGGGAACAGGAAGCGATCCTTCGCCGAGCAATAATAGCTGCAAAATCTGAATATTTTTCATGGACACAGGAAGAACAGGAAAAATACAGAGCCCAAAGAAAATTGAAAGATGATTTTATGTTCTATAAGATCATCTTTATGGGACTTTTTGGCTTTAAGGCTGAAACGCAAGAAGAACTTGATGCGTACTACGATGAACTCAGTATAAAGGATAATCTTGTTTTGAACCAAACAATTCTCCCAATGCGTGGAATTGGAGAAGATAATTTTTACCTGAATGAAAGTTTTGGAGAAGGAAAAACCCTGCTCGATTTTGAAACGCTCTATGATTATGACTACGATGACCATTGTTACCAGGAAAAAGCCCGAGAAAGAGATTTTGAGGGGTACAGTAAAAAGCCTTACAGGGGCAGTTTCTATGGCACTTGGGCAAATCTTGAGATTGATGGGAATTTCACATACGCATCCCTTTCCATGCTTTCAAGTCATATTATCTTTGGTGTGGTGGAGGATTTTGCATTTGAAGAAATTGATAAACTAATTCCAAATAAATATGTTCGGGGCAAAAACCATGGCAAGAAACAAAAAGGTGGCGGATATCTTTGGGATCATCGAGTTGATGCAAAAGGGAAAGAAGGTCAACTTGATGAACTTAAGGATCAGCTTTGGGAGTATTTATCAGCAAGGTTTTATAAATTTTCAGATTCAACTAATATAAAAAGTCCGGGGAAGGTTTATATGATAGAGAAGCCTGATGTTGAAGGTGACCCTTATATCGATTTTCTGTTTTCCGACATGTCATTGTTAAAAAAAATACACTTCAAAAGCTTTGTGAGAGATATTAGAGAAATGCTGGGAGATGTTCAAGAAGTCTATGATGCAATAGAGAAAGAAAAAGAATCGGCAAGGAAGTTCGTTCATGATGCTTATAAAGACGTTATGGAAAACCATGACTCCAGAATAGTAAAGTTCAAAAAGAAAAAAAAAGTGGTTATTGCTGAACAGGTTATTAAAGATTTTGAGAATTTGCTGGATTAAAGAGAAAGAAAAGGGGCCCCTAAAGTTGTCTATCTCTTTTCGTTTTTACCTTAAGCAGTGTTTCTACAGGTACCTGTTAATTTTCATCCTGATCTTAACAACCTGTATCTCAAGGGATACATCAAAGCCATAAAATACGAAATCGAGAGCACAAACCAATACGATAAGTGGTTCACAAAGCAAAAAGACATTGCCAGGGCCCTTGGCTGTAAACTGGCTGTTGTTTGACTGGTTTTCAAATTCATATTTTCAAGGGTAGGACGACTGTTCCAACCAGTCATTTAACACGGATTGCGGGGAAAACCCCGCAACCGGTTAATTCATTGTTG
>JAHJDU010000649.1 GCA_018812385.1 Pseudomonadota bacterium | reverse complement strand
ATCCACACTATCATTATCATAGGTATGGATCGGGTCCATATCGATGGTATCCCAGGTGTTACCATCCTTGGAATACATAAAGGTGACATAGGCTGAACCGGTATTTAAGTCATCGACTCTTTCGCTCCGGGCGGTAATATCTACCAGACCGCTGATGATCATGTCCTCGGCCTCCTGCGGGAGAATGAGGGTCTTGCTGTCACTCATGCAGTCATTCTTATAGCTAATCTGCGTCAGGGTGATCTTCGGCGCCGTGGTATCCTTAATGGTCAGTGTGAGATAACGACCCTCAGCAACCGCTCTGGAGAAGGTATCGGAATCGGTCAACTGAGGAGGCGGCCAGACATTATTTCGGCAATCATCGTCCCGGGCAATGCCAACTACATAAACCGTCAGAGGACTAACAATACAGTTGCACTCAGAATCCATAAACTTCGAAAGCGGTATCGTAGAGGTATTCCACCGAATGGCATAGTTGCCTTCGGTCATATTCGTATCTGTGTTGCCCTTAGTGCTAACATCAGTTGCCGTATCCCAGGTAGTAGTAGCACAGGTAGGATCGCCGGTCGTGTAGTAGAAGTCAACCTGAGCCACACCAATCTCATTATACGGAGTAGCCTCGATCAAGACCGTATCACCACGCTCAACTACAGATACTGAGGTACTGACAGTA
This sequence comes from Pseudomonadota bacterium, assembly GCA_018812385.1. Classification (GTDB taxonomy): domain Bacteria; phylum Desulfobacterota; class Desulfobacteria; order Desulfobacterales; family Desulfobacteraceae; genus Desulfobacula. Next base: position 6,887 of record JAHJDU010000649.1, on the reverse strand, counting down.
GCCTTCGGATTGTCGATGGTGACATCTATGGCCCTGGCCACACGGGTACTCTCAAGTTCGGTATTACCGGCCCAGTCAGTAGCATCAGTTACAATCAGATAGTCGCCATTAGGCAGGATTCTGGAATCAAATTGCATCGTCCAGCTTCCGGCCTTGACCACTGAAACGGTGTTGCCGTCATTGACCCACTTGCTGTAATCATAGGTTAGACCCGGGGTAATAACAATACTCGAATCTGTCCCATTATCACTTACGCTTACCACGGTTACCGCTTCCGAATCACTACCGCCGGTAATCAGTATCCTGTCATCTTCGGCAAACCCTGTGCCTGATGCCACAGTAATGGTTCTCACGCCAGGGCTTGAGTCTCCACCGCTTAACGAAGTCACGGCTCCCTGCTGGTAGACCCCTGACCTCAACAGGGTAACGGTGGTGCAATCCTTATCGTAGGCATTAGCCAGACCAGCCTCAAGGGTCACATCATTACCCGTAGAAGCTTCGGCAACAGTAACCACCTCGTCTCCAATCCTGAGCTTGTCGCCGAGGCTAAGTGTTCCTAATCCATTGCTCAGGGCGATAATCTTATCCCCGGCATTGGCCGAAACAGATAGGGTATCCGAAGCGCTATCCGCATAGATCTGCTGCCAGGTAGTTCCATTATCTGAGGAGTAGTAGAAATCAACTGTGGCTGTAGAAGAAGCATCATCCACGCTGGTGTCATAAATCCAACGGTAGTCATCTGTATGACCGGTTGTCGCAGCGGTCAGATCGACCAGACCGTCGTAAACATCCGTTACACAATTAGAGTCATTGCAATCATCGGCTTTAACCGTTGTTCCGGCCGGAATGGTGCAGTCACGCTGGACTGTAACATCGTATGTCTTATTTGTCTTCCAGGAGTAGGTGTCATTAGCGGCCTCATCAGCCACATAGGCGCCTACCTCGTAAACCATGTTAGCTTTCTTCTGGTTAGGCGGGGTGATCCACTTAGTAGTATAGAGGTATTCATAACCAGTGGTGCCTTCAGTCAGGACATCTTCCAGAGTAACCGCAGCACCATATTTTATCTCTTTCCATTCGTTAGTTGTGCTGGACTCTCGATAGAAGAACTTGATGGAAGATTCATCTATGCCGCTGCAATCATCCTTTTGCACCTTGACATAGACATCTATTTCGTCTCCACCGCAGTCCACAATAGCGCCGGCTTCATAGTAACGGTTGCCGGCATAAACAGCCTCTACTATTGGGTCAGCAGTATCAAGCTTTATCTTGATCACTGAGGCTGACATGGTGTCATCCCAGAAGGAATCTAAGGTGTTGCTGTTACAGGCCCAATCTTCTGCCAAGGCCCGCAGATAATATTCGCATTGAGTATGAGTATCAGATATATTAAGGATACTCTTTAAGCTGCTTGGCGAAGTAGCCGGATATGTCCACAGACCGGTCTCGGCGCTGTAGTTAAACTGCGAGGTGAAAGTAGGATCAGGCATCCAGGCCGCAGAATTACTGTTCCAATACTGGAGATAGACCATCTTGGTCTCGACTGTCTCACCATCTGCATCAGCTGTCGTGGCATCGGCATCCACGGTAAATAGTATCGAGTCAGCCTTATTAGGCGCCAGGGTGCTAACCTCAAAGGACTTAACCTCCGGCTGGGTATGATCAACCACGATCTTCACCCTTTCTGTGGGCTGGCTGGTATTGCCATCCGCATCAGTGGCTCTTACCCTCAGGTAGTAGATGCCTTCATCATAAGTGGCGGCATTCCAACTATAGTCAAAGGCAGTTGCTGGAGGTGTCACTGAAACCCGGCCTAATTCTTTCCAGGTATCAGCAGGATCATCACTCATAATCTCTATCTCAATCAGCACCGCATCGCCATCGGTCTTGCCGTTTAAGGTTGATTCTTCAGTCACAGCCAGGTAAGGATTCAACACATTTTTAGTTCCGCAATTGTTTTTAATTTCTTCCAACCAGGCCGAAGGAGCGGTCTTGTCATTATGGAGAAGAATGGTCGGCACTGGAGCCGGATCTACATTGCCCACGCAATCGATCGCCCTGGCCCTGACCTGGACATAATAGTCAGCCGTCTCTGGCAGATTGGTTTCGGCTGTATGGAAATCCACCTGCCAGCCGTCACCAGCCACAATATCGGTATCTGAGTAGGTGTAAGCTGGAATCACAGTCCAGGTTTCTCCAGTAACAGCATCAGAGTCGCCCATTGTCCACTCAAAGACAATGCCGGCTATATCTGCTGTGTCGGTAGTAGCTGCTGCCAGGGTAATTATCTCACCCTTAGTAAACTGGGTGTCCTTAACCGGGGAGCTAATCCAGGCCATTGGGGCCTCTCTATCTACAGTCACCGCAATGCCGTCATTGAGCAAGAGGCCGTTATGACCATCGTCATAGACAACCGCCCTGACGCGAAGGACTGTATTGTTCTCTAAATCGATTCGTGGTGTCCAGTTGGCAGACCAGCCATTAGCACCGTTAGTATCCTCACCAATGTCGTCATACCACATGCTGGTTCCATCCTGGGTATTGCCGTCCTTAGACCACTGGAAGAGAACCTTTTTCACACCAATGATGTTAATGTTCGTATCTCCAGTCGGGTCAGAGACCGTAGCATAGACAATGACTTGCTTGCCGGCCTTGACAACAGCGCCACAGACAGGATCAAGAGCAACCTCAATCTCTCCAACATCCGGCGGGGTGCGGTCGATGATGATCGGCTTGGAGACCTCTGTCGGCTCCCAATCACGGATGTCTTTGGCCTGGGCCTTAATAGTGTAAGAGCCCTCAGCAAGACTTCTAAGGGAAATATTGGCGTGGTAAAACTTAGAAGGAACAACGATCGAGCGTGAACCACTATTAGCCTTTAAGTTTCTGGGATCATCCGTCTTGGTATCGCTTCCCACAGCATCAATCAAGAAAGAATAGGTGTAAGTGCATCCAGCCGTTAAGGCCACCGTCGAGGTCCAGACATGTTTGTCCTTGTCGTTTTTCTCGTGGATCATTGTCTGCCTGGTGGTAGTTCCCTGGACATCGTCAACCACTACAACCTGAACATCCTCAAACTTGGCCATTCCAGGGGTAGAATCGGCGGTTGAGTAGTATGGGAAGTCAGACTCATAAAGCCTGAAGATGTAGTCAAAGGTGTCGCCACTTTCCACTAAGGTCATTTTTTCGGTAGAGGTTGCTTGTTGTGTCGTGGTGTTTATCAGTTCAACCTTAACTGAATCGGTCTCGATATTGTCAATTTCGGTAGAGGTCAGATAGAGATCAAGATCGTCACCACTTACTTTGGTCTTACGACAGGTAGCATCACCGCTCTCAAAGACCGGGTTACCGAAGTTGTCCGCGGCAATTGGGGTATCATTATCATCACAGATGTTGTTTGACTCGGGTATGCTGACACCGCCAAGGGTTATCTCTTGTGTAGATGGACCCTGAACAATGACTTTTAACCACTCGGTGGCCGGGACAGTATCTTCTCTATTCCCGTGACGGTCAGTCGCCACGGCAAAGACGCTGTATATTCCCATAGAAGGACTCTGCCATCTGACGCTGTAAACATTACCAACATTGTCACCGTCTGTATCGGTTGAATCGCCAACACTGCCGATTGGTACCGTATTGCCCATAGAGTTAACAGCGTAGAAATCAACCCGACAGACATCAAAGGAAGCTCCATCTGAATCAAGACCCTCAATATCGGTTGTCGCCTGCCAGATTCTTCCATTATCGTAAGGATTAAAGTCAACTAAGGCGGTTAGGAGCACATCTTCACCCCAGACATAAACCGTCTCCTCAGGCGTGGTGTCCGTAGTAACCGGGGTGACATCGACTGCGTTGACCCTGGCTTCCGGGGCAACATTATCCGCATGGAAGGTGAAGGTATCTACCCTGATATTGCTGCAAGCCGTAGTGTAGGCATCCTCAGAGTCGGTCATGGTTATCTGTAAGGTGACCGGTTGGTCATTTCTAATGATTCCCTTAGCAGCCAGAATATTCTCTGTGTTCCACGATGCGGTGCAGATTCCAGTGGTCATAGCTGTGGTGGAATCAGAGGTAATGTCAGTAAATGTTGCGCCGCTGTCAAGGATGTATTCAATCTTAACCTCTTTGACCCGTGCCCAGGTATCCTCAGAATTAGCAAGATTAGAGTTAGGAATACCGGTATCACTTACATTAACGCTAATGATGTAAGTATCATTGGTATCATTGGTTCCAACAAAGAGGGTTAGGCCAAGATCAAAGGTCTTGGTGTCATCTCCTGAACTCATAATGGTCGGATCACAAATCTTGATACCTTGAATCTCCGGACCATTGGTAATCCTTGGAGGATCATTATCAATGGCCAGGGCAATCAACCCGGTAGTGCAGGCATCCTGACCGGCAGCCTCCATCCAGAAGAAGTAAACATCTGATGGGAAGATAGTTGTATCGCTTACATCTACATTGAAGGCAACGGTATCTTCGGTGTTGGTGACAGTCTTGGAAACATCCAAAACAGGGGTTGTATCGGTGGCCGAAAAATGGTAAAGACTCACTGTCTTGCTGCCTGGAAAATCAGGGGCATCCAGGTCTGATCTAAATCTAATGTTATCCGCAGTTACCCTTACGGCAACGGTAGTGTCAGCCGTAACAGAGTCAGAAGTGACGCTGGCAATCGTCGTTTCCCCGGCGGTGCAAGGCTGGATACTATAAGCGGTCAGGCCGTCAAGGATGAAGTTATGGTTAATCTGAAGTGTAAAGGCACAATTATCCCATTCCGGATATTCGACATTGCCGCCGGCGAGATCTTTGGCGGATGAGCTAAAGACATAGCATCCATTAGAGTCGCTCACATCAAGGCTGACATCGTCGTAAGGATAGCTGCAATCCTGACCATCTACATCTATCACCCAGATACCAACACCGGCATTAGCGGCATAGGTGTCGCTTAAGGCCGGTCTGACGGTCAGGATAGAATCGCTCTTGTTTACTACCTTTACGGTCTGGGTTGTATCACCGGTGACTGAATCATAGATACAAAGCACATCATCGACATTAATTAGACCGAAGTTAGAGACGGCAATCGTGTCTGTGCCGCTGTCTGATTTGGTTGTCAAATGGAGACTTGCGGTATCAACCTTAAAGTAGGCTAAGCTGACGCACTCAATATTGCCGTTGCTCGGGTCGCCATTGTCATGAGCCGTAAGGTAGAAGTTAAGCTCGGAACCGGAGAAGCGCTCAGTTGGACAAGAAGGACAGGTCAGGCCAGTAGTATCACGCTTGACTCCATCCTGATCAGTGACCTCGACAATGCAGGAGGTCGGATCATAGTTTTCACGCAAGTGCTTGGTGATGGTCTTCGTGCAACTATTGCCCACATTATCATACAAGGTTGCGGTAAAGACGATGTCAGCATTATAGTCACGCGGGATAGAGTCACGGGTGCCGCGGAAAGTCGTCTCCCAGATGGTTGAATCGGCTGAGGTAGTATCAATAGTGGTGTCTAAGGCAACGGTCTCACCATTGTCATAGCTAAATTCAACCTTTACTATGTCGGTATCAGTTTTGGTGACCTGGAGGGTAACGACCCGCTGGTCAGGTCCAGGGATGTAGTTGTCCCCACCAATCTGGTCTATGGAAGAGCCATTCAACAAGACTTCGAGAGTGGCGCTATCACAGTTGATGGTATTGTCAATGTTGACCGTAATAGAGTCTCCTACATATTCATTAGAGAGATTATCTGTGGAGATGGCCCTAACATAGAACCACTCGTCTTCAAGGCCGGTCGTATTCCAGGTAGTTGTCCAGATCCATCGAGTTGGTTGGGTGCCTGTGTCAAAAATAGTAGTGGCCGGGCCAATATCATACCATGTAGAGGTATCACCACTGACGGGCCTGAATTGGAATTTGACCGTTTGGGCGCCAGAATCAACGGTCCAGGCCGTAACGGTTACAGAGCTTCCTCCTGTGTCAGCACCATCTTCCGGGACCTCGACCAGAGGCCTAATTCCCATATTATCGACCTTGACCATTATCGTTGTTGATGGGCAGCTATTTCCTTCCTCATCTGTGGCCACAGAACGTAAGAGATAATCACCGGAGAGGCCACGCGTATTCCAGAAAAGCTGGAGAGGATATGTTTGGTCCTCGGTGCAGGCAAAGCTGTCAATAACGATCCAGGTCTGGCCATTATCTGAGCTAAACTCAAGGCTGACCTTCTTAAGGTCGGTGGTGGTGGGGTCAAGGTCATTATCATCGGCGCTGATATGGACCGGGATACCGTCAGCGGCCGGGATAATGGCCATTGTATCGGTCAGGTCATCCTTAAAGATCTTTGTAATCCAGGAAGTCGGACAGGTAGAATCAACGGCTCGCAGATTTATGGTGTTTGTATCTGTTGGCTCCTCGGCATTACAGACTTTGTCTTCGCCCTGAGCATAGAAGGCGCAAGGTGTGGTGTTAATGGGTGAGTAGTTGTTTACCGGTGGAATTTTAACCTGGACATCGAAAACGATAAGACCGTTCTGGGGATAACCCACGGTCTGACTAATGCTATTGCTTCCATTACTAAATGCCGGGTAAGAAGCATGGAAGGTGACCTGGGAAAGGCTTGGATCGGCAGAGCTGGCCCTCAGGGTGTATGTCCTGCTGTCATTGTTGTCAGCAGGAACACTGACATCATCACCATCTACAAAGGTGCCGGTATTGTAGCTACTGGTTAAGGCAGTAGCTAAGGTCAGGACATCGCCCTCGATGGCGGTAACGACATGAATCTCTATGTTGGCGGTGATACTATCAGCGATGGTGACCAGACCGTTGACCTTAAAGCTTGAGGTATCACTGACGGTGATGGTTGTATCTGGAACATTAGCGGCCGCAGTTAAAATGGT